>JACQAU010000243.1 GCA_016194835.1 Deltaproteobacteria bacterium | reverse complement strand
TACGAAAATACCTGCAATCATAACGGTCGTATAAGAGCGTGTTAAAACTAACGAAATTTGTGCTGTAATGAGGTCATAATTGTTATTAGTCTTTCTAAATGTTCGCATGGCTTGAATAAAAAATGTGGTGATTGCTCCTATCTCATGAAGAAAATCAAAACCAGTATTTTTAACATAAGTTATCATGACACTTGATCCCAAGAGTTTATAAATGTTTCAGAAAGAAATTCTATTAAAAAAGGATTTTTAGAATTTTTAATTTCCGTTGTGGTTCCTAATGCTAAGATCTTTCCATCTTCTAAAACCAAAATTCTATCTGCAATTTTTAGGGCACAATCTATATCGTGCGAAACAACTACGCTTGTGACATTCAAGGAGCGTGAAAGCTCTAGAATCAAATCATTAATTGCATTTTTTGATATTGGATCCAAGCTAGTTGTGGGTTCGTCAAATAACAGGTATTGAGGATTTAGAGTCAAAGCACGTGCAATAGAAACCCGCTTTTGCATTCCAAAAGAGACTTCGTGTGGATATTGATTTAGTATTTTTTCATTCAAATGCACAAGAGCTAGCTTTGCGCAGGCGCTTTTTTTGAGTTCTTCTGCGGTGAGTTGTTGATTTCTGATCCCAAAACATACATTGTCTTTTATGCTCAAAAAATCCAAGAGTGCAGGGTGCTGAAAAACCATGCCGCATTTTTGTCTCAAAATAGTCAGCTCTTCAGAGTTTAATTCATTCACACAACATTCGTCCAAGAATATATTTCCTTGTTCTGGTTTTAGTAATCCAATGATATGTTTCAGAGTGACTGATTTTCCAACGCCGCTTTTTCCAATTATGAAAAAAATTTCTCCTTTATTTATTTCAAAAGAAATCTGATCTAAAACCTTTTTGCCTCCAAAAGATTTTGAAACTTTGTCAAAGCAAATGCTCATATTATTACTTCCTTAAACCCAAAACAAATTGTTTTATATGTGGTTCATTGCTTCCCAGAAAAGCATTAGGTTCAAGTCCCCCGAAAAGTTTGCCATTGGCTAATAAATAAATGCGGTCACCCAATTGGGTCGCCCTTTTTAGATCATTAGTTACTATTAAAACAGTGGATTGGTATTGCTTTTTTAATTTTATCATCAAATCTGCAATTTTTTTTGAAGTAATCGGGTCTAGTCCCGCTGTTGGATCATCATATAATAATATTTTTGGTCTGATCACCAGAGCTCTTGCAACTCCTAATCGTTTTTGCATACCTCCAGAAAGCTCGCTAGGAAAAAGTTTAGCAGAGTCTTTGAGTCCGACAACTTCTAAAAAAGCTTGGGCTTCTTTTTTAGCGTCTATTTGAGTTTGTTGCATACATTCTGTGAGAGGAAGTAATAGATTTTCTTCGGCTGTTAAAAAATCAAAAAGCGCGTTTTTTTGAAACACCATGCTCAAATGCTCGTTGTGGAGTTCGATTTTTCCTTGATCAGGATTTAACAGACCTCCTATGATTTTTAAAAGTGTTGTTTTTCCTGTGCCAGATGCGCCCATGAAAACTACGGTTTCATTTTCTTTTACTTCAAACGAGAGATCCCTAAAAAGCCATTCTGAGGTTTTGTCGTTATTAAATTTTTTGCCGAGTCCTTGGACCTGTATCATGCCAGTTGAACCCATGGTATTAAAACCTCTTGAATAAGAAGCTTTTTGTTTACTGGAGTTTCAAGCTCATGGCGGGCTTTGAAGATTCGCTCCCCAAGTTCTAAAAAAAATCTTTGAACCGCATCTAAAGAGCCCAGTTTATACTCTGCATTTTTAGAAAGTTTGAGTATTGTGTTTTTATAGTCATAGTTTATGTTAGAACCAGTGATTATGTCTTCGACAATGTTTTCTGATAAATCTAAAATCAATTCAAAAAAGACAGGTGTTTTTGCGCACTGGTCAATTAATAAATTCATTTCGTTTTGAGGGTTTTCTAGTGATTTGAAAAATTTATTTCTAATTTCCCAGTATTCTTGTGAACAAAGCTTTATTGCTTTTTCGTAGCTACCTTGAGCAAGCTTTGCTGCCACCGGTAAGCGGTCTTTTGGAGTGTTATGAGCTTCTAAAATTTTTTCAATCTGTGTGACACTAAAGGGTTTTAATCTTACTACCTGACACCGTGAGACAATGGTGGTGAGGAGTAACGTAGCATCATGTGTGGTAATAAAAAATAACCAGCCTGGAGGCGGTTCTTCTAGTAGCTTTAGTATAGAATTTGCAGCTTGAGTGGTTAGTTGTTCGGCGTTATGAATATGGATGATTTTAAAAGGACTTTCAAAAGCTCCAAAACCTAATGTTTCTTTTAAATTTCTAAACTGTTCGATTTTCAAATTCTCTTCGTTGGTTTGTGAAGAGGAAATTTCGATAAAATCAACCCAGCTTTGGTTTTGTGCTTTTAAACAATGAGAGCATTTTTGACATGGTGAAAGCAAGTTTTCTTTTTCTGAACAAAATAGCCACTGGGCAATGTAATGAACCATGGCTCTTTTCCCGATTCCCTTTTGACCTGTTAACAAATTGACTTGAGAAATTTTTCCGCTGTCCACCCATCTTTGCAGGAGCGGGGCTAGTGTTTTTATGTGGTGGTCCAAAACAATAGGAGAGACTGGTAAAACCTTTTTTTCTTCATTTGTTGTTAATGTTGAGTTTTTTTTTGTCATTTAAATATCCAATAATTATATTAATAAGTTCTTTAGGGGTTTTGTTTTTTACATTTAATTTTAAAAATCTGCTTTTTTCTTCTTTAAAAATTTTCAGATATCCTTGGTTTACTTTTTCTTGAAATCCAGATCCTTCTTTCTCAAACCTGGTTTGTACTTGTGCGCGCCTGAGTCCAAGTTTTGGGGGTAGATCGAGTAATATACACAAGTCGGGTCTGAGATTTTGTGTTGCAAGCTGGTTCAATGCTTTCACAGTTTTCCAGGGTAGTTTTCTAGCATAGCCCTGATAAGCAAGTGATGAATCTGTAAAACGGTCACAAAGGACGATTCTCCCTTGTAATAGGGCGGGTTTGATTTTCTTTTCTACGTGTTCGCTGCGAGCGGCTTCGTATAAAAAAAGCTCTGTCCAGGCATTCATTGTCTCATAAAGGAGGAGTCTTCTTATTTGTTCAGCAAGCTTAGTTCCACCTGGCTCGCGGGTTAGTGTGGCAGCATAGGACTGTTTTT
>JACQAU010000034.1 GCA_016194835.1 Deltaproteobacteria bacterium | reverse complement strand
GGCAAACCCCAATGCTTGGCATTGGGGTTTTCCTTCGTGATTTTCTCCCCGTTCGATTCCCCATTATCCTATTTCGCAAAAACAAAAACATCCTTTTTACAAAGGATATTTTTGTTTCCGCAAAGCGGGTCAGTACACGATGTCAGAACCTGTTTTAAGTCTGGAATAGCTTTTTTGTTACCAAGTTTTGCGTAAATTAAAACCGCTGGGCGAACCATGCGGTATAAAAGGTTTAAGCTTGTTCGTTTAGTTTTTGCCTATTTTTATAATATTTGTGTTCAGCTACCTTTATCAACAAAAACCCGATAGTCATTAATACAAAGAAGAATCCCGCAACAATGAAAATCCACCATTGCATTGAGAAGATAACCCAAACAACAAATCCTATAATAAGGACAAAAAAACCAAGAAAAGCTGCCACAAACGAAAGCATCCCTATGAAAATTCCGCTATTTTCTGATCCGGTCATTTTATTTCCCCCCTCTGGGGTTATTTTACAAACTAAAGAAACAGTAGCATTTTATGGTATTCTTGTCAAGAAAAGCGGATAGGGGGAATCGAACCCCCATATCTTGCTTGGAAGGCAAGCGCACGAACCGTTGTGCTATACCCGCAATTTTAAATTTGTGATAGAGCTCCGAGCATCCATCCATCCATTCTTCGATATAATTGTACACCTTTTTCTTTAACACCTCCGCTGATGGCTGCAATATGGGCTGTCCCATACGGTAATTTATTTCTTTTTATTTTTGACTTATTTTGTCTTACATCTATCTGTGTTTTTCGAAAATTTCTCCTTGGTAGTTGGGTAACCTCACTCCAGAAGTTGATACACTCTTCTAAATTATTATCTGGATAGATGTGTAGTGTAACAGTAATATTTTCATCTGCCAAGCCACAAATCTTCTTAAACCATTTGACTGCTAGCTTGATAACTGCTGGATCTGAATTAATTATGCGAATATTTTCGAAAGCTTTTGTTCCTTCACCAATGTATAAACCTAAACCCAACAACCATATGTCCCTTTCTGAGAGTGTTCCCACCTCTCTTATACCAACTTGCTTAAGTTCTTGGATCTCACGAACTTTTTTATTATGGCTTTTTTCTGCGCTTTTTATCGGTCCGTATTGTATTCTTTTGAGTACTTCTTTATTCGGAGTAAACGGTCTATCTCTAAACCAATTACTCAATGTACTTTTTGCGGCTCCGATGTGCTTACAAATCATGTTATAAGAATACCCTGCATCTCGTAATTTCTCGGCTTCCATTTTAATTTGATTTCTATTCATAGCACTATCATATCATAGTAGGTATATTGGTTCAAATTCAGTTGTCCACAATAGACCCCAGTCTTTTAAGAAAAACATCTAATCTAGTACATTGTAAAATGGCTTAGTATAAGGCAAACTGCTTTATTATATTCTACAATTATCAAGATGTTTGCATTGGGATAGTTCATTTTAAATTTTCTTGTTTGACAAATATTTTTTTTGCAACATTTTCTATTTTATTTTACTATAAAAGATATGAATTTAATTTCCAAGAACAGCGCGCTAATAGTATTGACTTTTCTAATTTTTATTGCATTTATGTTTACTTTGAAAAGTGGATTAACTCATTTTGCTTTTTTTAAGAATACAACGACAATAAGTGTTGAGAAAAAAAATGATGTTTCACGTGAAACAGTTATCAAAATGACAGATAATGGATTTATACCAAAAGATATTATTATTCAGCAAGGGAATACGGTAACTTTTGAAAACGTTGGAAATAATAAACATTGGCCAGCTTCCAATATTCATCCAACACATCAAATTTATCACGAATTTGATTCTAAACATGGTATTCTATCAGGAGAAAGGTGGAGTTTTACTTTCAATAAAGCTGGTGAATGGCGAATGCACGATCATCTTTACCCCGAGTTTTCCGGTTTTATAGTAGTTAATGTAAAAAAAGGAGAAAAAACTACCAGTATGGTAGAAGTCAAAAGACTAAAAAATCCAGTTGTGTCTAAAAATATCGATATAATGCTTTTAGAAGTAAATATGATGAAAATTGCTAAAGACGATAATGATTTACGGACGTGGCTTAAACTGGCTGGCGCAAAAAAAATAATGGATAAGGTTCTTACGGATGCTGGTGGCGGTTCTGTAGTCGATTGCCATCGAGAGTCTCATGCGGTGGGACGTATTGCATACGAACTTTATGGCCCTACCGTATTCCAGTATGGGAGTGCCGCATGTCATTCTGGTTATTATCATGGAGCAATGGAAACTTTTTTAAAGGAAAAAGGAACTCAAGATTTATCGAGAAAAATAATGGAAATTTGTAATAGTTTCCCAACAAGTTTTGGAGTATTTGAGTGTTTACATGGAGTGGGGCACGGGGTTATGGCTTATCAGGACTATGATTTACCAAAGTCGCTCAAGGTTTGTGGAACTCTAGAAACATCTTATCAACAAAGTTCGTGTTATGGTGGTGTTTTTATGGAAAATGTGGTTGCAGGTCAAGGAGTTGGCGCAGTTAAAGGACATGATACCAAATGGGTTAATAGACAAGACCCATCTTTTCCATGTAATGCGATAGATCAGGATTATACTGTCCAATATCAGTGTTATCAAATGCAGACAAGCTGGATGTTGACTATCGGTGGGCAAAATTTTGATAAAGTTTCTAGCGAGTGTTTAAATATTCGTTCTGACATGGTATCTGTGTGTTACAAAAGTTTAGGTAGAGATGCTGCTGGCAACACCTTAAGAAATCCACAAAAAATTATAGAAATATGTGGTAAAGTGCCGCAAAAAGAAGATTATTATAATCAATGTATTAGTGGTGCAGTAAACGTAATCATAGATTTTTGGGGAGAATCCCTAAAAAATCAAGCAAGTGATTTGTGTAAATTAGTTCCTCGTGAAAGTGGTAAAAGTACATGTTATTCAGTACTAGCATCCCGTCTTCAAGATATTTTTCGACAATTTTCAGAAAGAGAAGCGGTTTGTAGTACATTTGAAGCTAGTTATAGAAATTTATGTCAAAAATCATAGAATAAAGTTTCACATGAAACACATTCTTACATTGTGCATTTGTCTTGATTGGTCGGAGCGCCGGGAATCGAACCCGGTCTATCTGCTCCCAAAGCAGACGTACTACCGGTATACTACGCTCCGTTATAAAATCATTATTTACGCTACGCTTTGTTTTTCTAATAATACCCTGCCCATAAGATATTCTCAAGGTGTTCTATATTAGTGACGTTATTATTATTGTCTAACATAATAAACAAAGTATCTACTCGCCACTCTCTATCTATATACTTTTTATTGTTATGGAGGAACAAATTACAAATTTTTTGTAAATTATGTTTTTTTCGTCGATCAATGCTTGTCCATAT
>JACQAU010000254.1 GCA_016194835.1 Deltaproteobacteria bacterium | reverse complement strand
ACAAATGTGTTACATTAGTTGTGCAAAATAATCCAGAATTAAGAACAGCAATTCAAAACCTAAAAAGTGCACAAGATATTACTAATCAATCCATTAGTTATTTTTTACCCCATATTTCAAGCCAGGTTGGACTGAAAAAAGAAAATACAGCTAATACTTACACGGTAGGGCTTACTGGTACACAAAGCATATTTTCTGGATTGCAGGATTGGTCAAAAAAAAATCAAGCTGAACTCAATCAAAAAATCGCTGAAATTTCATTATTAAAAACAAAGTCTAAATTAAGTTTCGAACTCAAATCAGTCTTTAAAGGCTTAGAAACTGCACAAAAACTCGAAGCATTAGCTGAACAAATCATAATAGTTCGCAAAGATAATCTGAAGCTTATAGAACTCAGCTACGAGGGTGGGCGTGAAAACAAAGGGTCACTATTATTAGCAAAAGCTTACACAGAAGAAGCAAAACTTGAGGAAATATCTGCCAAGAATGCAATACAAATAAATAAAATTAGTTTAGCAAAAATATTAGGTTCAAATGATAATGAATCAATCCAAATTCAAGGCACTATACATGCCAAACCACCAAGCACAATCAAAGTCGATGACCTAAAAGAAAGTGTTCTACACCATCCAGAATATGAAGAAGCACTGTTAAAACTGCGGTTAGCAGAAGAAGGCATTCGTGAAGCGTGGTCAGCGTTTTTACCGAACCTAAATTTGACTGCTAATTATGGTAATAAGGGAGAAAGTTGGTTTCCCAACAAATCAACCTGGTCAGTGGAGCTTGGACTGACTTTGCCGCTTTTCCAGGGAGGTAAGGATTATTATCATCTCCAAAGCGCAAAAAATCAGTTTTTTGCAATAGAATATCAATTAGAAATCACAAAGCGCGAACTCTATCTCAAGTTAAAAGAAAGCTTCGCACAGTATACGGAGGCTTTTCAAAAACTTAAAGTAGATCAGACTTTCCTAGAAGCTGCAAAAGTACGTGCAAAAATTGCCAAAAATAAATATGGAAATGGACTTTTGAGTTTCGAAGACTGGGACAAAATAGAAAATGATTTGATCAAAAGAGAAAAAGGCTTAATTGAAAGCGCAAATGACGTAGTTATAAAAGAAGCAGCCTGGGAACAGGCTCAGGGGAAAGGAATACTGTAATGAGTAAAAAATTAATAATAGTTAGCATACTTTGCCTGGTTCTCTTAGGAGGTGGATTTCTTTGGATGACCTTACAAAAGAAAAGCGATTTATATAAAACAGTGATTGTTAAAAAAGGAAACATAGACATTACGGTGTTATCCACAGGTGTTGTTCAACCAGAGAACAGGCTTGGGATTAAGCCTCCAATTACAGGAAGAATAGAAAAAATTTTCGTAAAAGAAGGCCAAAAAATAAAAAAGGGTGGGTTTTTAGCCATAATGAGCTCAACCGAAAGGGCGGCACTTTTGGATGCAGCTCGAGCCCAAAGTCCAGAAGAACTTAAACAATGGGAGGATGTGATTAGGCCTATTCCTATTATTGCGCCAATCGATGGAACACTGATTGCTAAAAATATAGAAGAAGGACAAACATTTACCAATCAAGAAGCTATTTTTGTCATGTCTGATCACCTCACTATAAAAGCTCAAGTAGATGAAACTGATATTTCCCAGATAAAACTTAATCAAACAGCACAAGTTGTTTTAGATGCTTTTCCTCATCAAAAAATCGAAGCTATAGTAGATAAAATCGCATACGAAGCTAAAACAACAAACAATGTTACAACATATGTCGTTGATGTGCTTCCTACAGAAGTTCCCGATTTTATGCGAAGCGGAATGACTGCAAACATTATTTTTCATATATCTTCTCAAACAGACGTTTTATTAATACCAGCCGAAGCAATCAAAACCGAAGAAAATAAATTTTATGTATTAGTTCCGGTTGAAAGTCAATTACACTCTGTACAAAAAAAATATATCGCAACAGGACTAAGTGACGGGAAAAATATAGAAGTACAATCTGGTTTAAACGAAAACGAAAGTATCTTAATTCCTGAACTTTCCTTGAAAAAAGGAAAAAAAGGAACTTCAAATCCATTTTCACCAATGGGTAATAAGAAAATGAGATAGATCTATGTTTCAACTGAAAAATATCTATAAAACTTACCAAATGGGAGAGACCAAACTTAACGCCATAAACGGGGTCTCTCTAACTGTAGAAGCTGGTGAATTTATTGCCATTATGGGCACTTCTGGCTCTGGAAAATCCACTCTCATGAACATTCTTGGACTTTTGGATGTGCCATCTAGTGGATCTTACAAAATTTTTAACCAAGAGGTTTCTAAACTTAACGAAGATGAACTTGCAGAATTAAGACGAAATACAATTGGCTTTGTATTTCAACAATTTTATCTTTTATCTAAAATGAATGCCCTAGAAAACGTCGCTTTGCCTTGCTTGTACTCTAAAGGAAAATTTGATCTCAATAAGGCAGAAAAGTGTTTAACCCAGGTACAACTTGAATCAAGATTTTCTCACCGGCCAAATCAACTCTCTGGTGGACAACAACAACGAGTTGCCGTGGCAAGAGCACTAATTAATCACCCGCAGGTAATTTTGGCAGATGAGCCAACTGGTAATTTAGATTCAGAAAATGCAAACGAAATTTTAAATTTATTAGTGAATCTTATCATGCAAATCGTATTATTAGAATGAAAGATGGCAAAATACTAACAGATGAAAGTAAAACATCACATGCACAAACCAAGGCCTCCGTGGACAACAATGAGAGCGATTGGACTAGACATTCTTTATTCTTAAAAATTTGGGTTCATGTCTTACAAGGCTTAAAAATTCTATTAGCAAATAAATTAAGAACAGCGCTTTCTCTCTTGGGTGTTTTGATTGGTGTTGCATCAGTTGTAGCCATGTTAGCCTTGGGTACTGGAGCACAAAAAGCCATCGAAGCCCAACTTGCCTCATTGGGATCAAATTTATTAGTTTTAAGACCGGGTGTGCTTAATTCTGGAAAAGTAGCAAAAGAAGTAGGCAGCACTTCAAAATTTACTTTAGAAGATGCATTAAGCCTCAAAGAAGCAATACCAGCAATAAAAGACGTAGCATCAAATGTTAATGGCAAAGTACAAGCGGCTTATTTAAATAAAAATTGGGCAACTCAAGTTATGGGAGTGAGCCCTTCTTATGTAAAAATGAGAGCATCTCAACCAGAAACCGGTAGGTTTTTTACGGAAGAAGAAAATCAAAAACGCATGAGAGTCGCATTAATCGGAATGACACTGGTAAACGAATTATTTGGCACACAAAACCCAATTGGCGAAATGATAAAAATGAATAAAATTAATTTTCAAGTGATTGGAGTATTACCAGAAAAGGGAGCCTCCGGATTTAGAGACCAAGACGATGTTGTTGTTGTGCCTATTTTAACTGCAATGTATAGACTACTTGGTAAAGGCAATATTGATTATATTGATATTGAAATTGCAGAAAAAACAGATCTGGAAAATGCACAGACTCTCATTTTGGAGCATATGACAAAACGGCACCATCTTGCTCCAGGACAGGAGCAAAGTGCATTTCAGATCAGAAACATGGCAGATATTCAAGAAGCTTTGTCTGAAAGCAGTAAAACTATGTCTATTTTATTAGCCGTCATTGCTGCTATTTCTCTAATTGTTGGCGGCATTGGCATTATGAATATACTGCTTGTTTCAGTATCTGAGAGAACAAAGGAGATAGGCTTAAGAAAGGCTATTGGAGCTAGACGAAGCGATATTTTGACTCAATTTATTGTCGAAGCTTTAGTTATCAGTATTTTTGGGGGAGTTTTGGGAATTGTTTTAGGTAGTATTATTACTTTTGTTTTAACGATGATCACAGGCTGGGCAACTTCAATTTCGGTTTTTTCTATTGTCTTAGCTTTTACTTTTTCAGTGAGCATTGGCATTATATTTGGTATTTACCCGGCCAAAAAAGCTTCGCTTCTGAATCCCATAGAAGCTTTGAGGTATGAGTAGTTATATCAACTCAGGATGCGTTTTTTTTGTCTCCTCTACAAGACGTTTTATGTCTTGAGCTTGGCTTTTATGTGCAACGAGAAGAACTCCACCGTAATCTGCAATAATAAGATCCGAGACTCCCAAAAGAGCTACAAGTTTTTTTGGAACGTCTATAATATTGCCTTTAGATGCCATAGATATTATTTGACCCGACAAGACTGAATTTTCTCCCACACCCAGTGTTTCAGCCAGGCTTTCCAGCGAAACCCAACCGCCTAGATCATCCCACCCGCAGTCCAGTGTAAATGTAACCACATTTTTTGCCTTTTCCATGATTCCATAATCAATCGATGTAGATATCATGTTTGGATACGCTTTCTCTACGTTTCCGTGTGCTTGTACCCAAGCTTTTTCCATTTCTGGCATGAATTGTTGAAAGGCACTTAAGATAACATCCACTCGCCAAACAAACATGCCACCATTCCATAAATAATTTCCAGATTGTAAAAACTCTTCTGCTGCTTTTAGAT
>JACQAU010000253.1 GCA_016194835.1 Deltaproteobacteria bacterium | reverse complement strand
TATAAGCCAGCCTTTTTCTCCTTTTTTTTCTGTTTGTGTAGCAAAAACCTTAATATTAGCAACATCTGATCCAAAATCAGGTTCCGTAACAGCAATAGAGACCATGGTCTCTCCCGAAGCGATTTTCGGAAGCCAATATTTTTTTTGAGTTTCAGTGCCACCTTTTAAAAGTGCTCTAGCTAAAATTTCTGGACGAGTAATCAGACTCCCTGCGGCTCCTAAAGAACCTCTTGAGAGTTCTTCGGTCACTAAAATCATTCCGAGGTAATCCGGATCAAGTTCTGATTGAAAGCCGCCATAAGATTCTGGAATCGACAAGCCAAAACAACCCAGCTCACTTAGTTTCATAATAAGTTCATTAGAAACCAAAAGGTCTTCCCTATGAATTTTTTCTGCAATTGGGGCAACATGAATATTTGCAAATTTTCTAAAAGTTTCTCTAATTAGCTTATGGTTTTCATCTAATGGGTAATCAGGAACACATCCAAATTGCGCAAGAGTTTGACCTAATGAAGTAGTTTCTTCTAATGTCAAATTTGGCCAGTCTTTCAGATCCAAATCATCCGCAATTGGATTATAAACCTCCATTGCATTTTTAAAACCAAAATTTCTAGATGACTCTGCCAGTTTTCCACAAATGATATTTAAAGTTGACGTAATTTGTAGATTTTTTAGTCTTACAATAAGCTGATTGAAGTCTTGATCTTGTATAGCAGGAACAAGGATTAATGCTCGTGAAGCTTCGAGTTGGCATGCCATTTTTGCTAATAAAAAAAGAGTTGCTTCATTTGGTTTAGACTCTTGTGAAAGAGTTTTAATTGCGTGTGATAGTTTTTTTTCTGTAATATATAATGTATTCATAAAAGTTTTCTCAAATCTTCCAATTCGTTTTTTGTGATAATACCAAGTTTTAAGGCTCTTTCGGCTTCTAATTTTCCTGTAGCAACAGCTTTTCTTAGTTTTTGTCTAGCATGTCTATCGGTAGCGCGGTCACTCATTACACCTTCTATAATGGTAGCTCCCAGTTGATCTGAAACAGCTTTGTCATAAGCTTCGAGTTTTCTTAGCTCTGCTTCTATTTCTTTTGTTCCCTGTGCAGTTTTATATGCTAAAAGTACTGTAAAAAGCTGTAATGGATGTCCCACCCATTTTCCGTCCATGCCTAAAGCAGCACCGTATTTTGCGTCATTAAAACACTCTTTTAGTCTTGCCAGTATTAGTTCTCTGTTTTGTTCTTGTGTAAAACTGGAGTTAGCAACAGGATAATTAATTGTCATATTATCAATCGAAGGAACACCAACCGCACCTGCCATATTAACTATAGTGACTCTGGCTTGAACACATGCGGGATGATTATTTCTGATATCTGGTAAGTTAATAGACGCACTATAATCAGCAATGCCAAAAATAATGCCTGCCAGACGGGGGAGTGAAATGTCTACCAATTGAGGCAAATTAATAAGAGACCAACCAGATTCAACTAAAAATTGCAGTTTAATTTGATTAGGTTTTAATTTTAATTTTTCTTCTATTGCAGTTAATAGTGAACAGACCCACTGCATTTGCTCAGGGTGATTGAGTTTAGGAAAAACTATACCATCTATTGGAAATTCAGCTGGTGTTTTATCTTCACCCGCATGGCTTAGCACTTCGATTAGATCTTGTGTGCAATAATGCAGATTAAGTCCGCTTGGGCGATAAAACCGTAGTGTTTTTCCCCAACTGCCTTCATTAAATATGCGCACGGCGTTTTTTCTTCCGCGTTCGACAACATCATCTCTCAGGGCTTGAGCGTCTTCGCCATCTACCATAACAAATGGTGATTTTGGATTAGATTTTAACAAATCTTCGATGTCTTTTAGGTTAACTTGGAAAGTTTGAGCTAAATCCTGCGTAGTAATTTTAAATTTCTCTAAAATTTTAGTGGTTGCAGCAAAGCCATTGTTTACGGCTTTCTCTAGCATAGCATAATCACTAGCTGGCGTTGTCAATTGAGCTTGTTGTCTATAAAAACGGAGAGGGATTTCTGCTTGTTTTTTCTGGCATTTTGCCTGAAGCAGATTCTTTTCTTTTTCAAACTTGTCTATAATTATATTCCATTTTTGATCCATACAGGGACTCCTTAATATTACAGGGTATTTTTACAGGGGGTGGGTAAGATTTGATCTATTTTCCCTGGTCCAAGTAAAAAATCTGAGTGTCGTCATTGTATCCAAAAAGTTCTGCATAACGGCCCCAATTAACTAAAGTATCAAACGTTTGCTCTGAGTTTTCATCAGGATTGAGCTCAGATAGTTTTTGCAAAAATTGTTCGCGTGTGGTTAGATAATTATCTTTTGTTTTTAAATGCTCAATTATATGTTGGATCCATTTGATTTTCTGCATTTGCTCTTTAATCACACTCTTTTTGGTATTAATTCTTGAGCGAGAAAGTTTTTCTCCTAATACCTCAATTACT
>JACQAU010000246.1 GCA_016194835.1 Deltaproteobacteria bacterium | reverse complement strand
CTTTCTTTTTTCTCATATTCTGAGAGTAAATTCTCTAAGCTTTTTCGGTGACTTCCGGCATATTCAGAATCAAAAATGTCCTCAATAAGTGGCTTCTCTTCGAGGCCATTTTCTTGATAGATGTAGTCTTTTAAATACGAGTGGTTTGGTTTTTGATAAAGGGATCCCTTCATCCATTCTGGTTTCAGCTGAGTGGCACAAACAGCTGTTCTAGGAGCATGCAAAACAAATAAGCCAATGCTCATAATGCAAATTAGAAAATGAGAACTGTTTCTTCCAGTCATCAACATAAGAACCACCACCAACAAGCTAGCAAATACTATACCACAAACACGGACAATAACGTATTGGAATTACAGAATAAATTATTAGTATATAAATAAATATTGTATATGTTTTAGACAAAGCTGTAATTTTTACAATATCACTTCTTTTTTAGGCGATTTCTCCAACTTTTGCCTTCTCTTGCTTTTGGATCAAGCTGGTACTTGCGAACAGCCTCAATATGCTCTGCATACGTTTTTGTAAATTCATGCAATCCCTCATTTTTGGAAACAAAATAATAATACTGTGTATTTGCCGGATAAAGAGCCGCCAATATAGTAGCCTTGCCCGGATTTCCTATTGGCCCAGGTGGTAAACTAGAAATGACATAAGTATTATATGGATTTTGTAGGCTTAAATCCCGCTTTGTCAAATTACCACGATATTTTTCCCAAATTCCATAAATTGATGTTGGATCACTCTGAAGACGCATTTTTTTATTCAGTCGGTTATGAAATACTGAACTAATCAGCGCTCTTTCTTCTGGTGCTCCTGTTTCCTTTTCGATGATTGAGGCCAGTGTTATTACTTCGTGTTGAGTGAGTCTAAGTTCCTTTGCTCTTTTGCTAAAATCTTGAGCCCAAACCTCGTAAAATTTTTTTGTCATCATCTTTATTATTTCTTCTGGTGACATTGTTTTATTTAAGAGATAAGTGTCCGGATACAAGTATCCCTCTAAAGAAACTAAAGAGGGAAGCTCTTTAGTTTTAAACCCCAAAGTTTCTATAAATTTATTGTTTTTACAAAGAGGAATAAAGATTTTCTTTAAAGATAGTTTTTTGCTTTCTAATTTTTCAGCAATTTCATAAATATTATCGCCTTCTTGGACCGTAAAAGAGTAAGAAATTCCTATCCCACTGCTCAATACTTTAAAAATATCAACAGGAGTCATGGCAGCAGAAAGTTTGTATTCTCCCACCTTTAACTTTCTCCAACCTCGCATGATTTTTCCTAGCCATACTAATTTTTTGGGGTTACCAATAACTTGTGCTTTAAATAGCTCTTGAGTTATCTCGTTGGGACTATGCCCTTTATGAATCAGAATGATTGTTTCTTCTGTCGAATACGGCCTATAAGGACTTAGGGCAAAACCTAAAAAATCTATAACAACATAACCACATGCCAATAATGGGAGAAGAATTAAGATCAAAGTAAGTGGTTTTTTTAAAAAATGCATTTTAATCTATAATAACTCTTTTTTTTCTTTACTAAAGAAAAAGAATTTGATAGTTTACAGGAAAGTAGCGGTATTCCTGCTATAGATATAAATATAGACAAAATATAGAGACAAAATGTAGAGATAGAATAATAACCAGCCAAAAAAGCACTGGAAAATTCAAAACAATACCTATCCTGAACTGTGGTTAGTTATGTACAGAAAGAGGTAACATTAATATGCATTTGCGAGAGCTTAAAGAAAAGAAAATCAATGAACTCGTCGAAATGGCGAGAGAACTAGGAATTGAAAATTCATCTGGCCTACGTAAACAAGAACTGATTTTTGCTGTTTTGCAGAAAAAAGCAGAAAAAGATGAGCATATTTTTGCAGATGGGGTACTCGAGTGCCTACCTGACGGATTTGGTTTTTTAAGAGCTCCTGATTACAACTATCTGCCTGGTCCAGATGATGTTTACGTTTCTCCGTCTCAAATTAGACGTTTCGGACTG
Source organism: Deltaproteobacteria bacterium (assembly GCA_016194835.1). Taxonomy (GTDB): domain Bacteria; phylum Bdellovibrionota; class UBA1018; order UBA1018; family UBA1018; genus JACRAO01. Next base: position 4,826 of record JACQAU010000246.1, on the reverse strand, counting down.
AGAACCGGAGACACCGTAAGCGGTTCTGTACGCGCACCCAAAGAAGGTGAAAGATACTTTGCCCTCCTCAAAGTAGAGCAAGTTAATTTTATTACGCCGGAAATGAATGCCGAAAAGGTTTTATTTGATAATCTAACTCCACTTTATCCAAATAAGAAAATCAATCTTGAGTTTCAGCCCACAAACCACAGCACAAGAGTAATTGACATGTTAGTTCCGCTTGGCAAGGGTCAGCGCTGTCTGATTGTTGCAGCTCCACGTGCTGGAAAAACTGTTTTACTGCAAGACGTAGCAAATGCCATCACAACAAATCATCCTGAAATTAAACTTATTGTTCTTTTAATTGACGAACGTCCAGAAGAAGTTACAGACATGCAACGATCCGTAAAAGGAGAAGTTGTAAGCTCTACTTTTGATGAGCAAGCTTCTAGGCATGTGCAGGTAGCAGAGATGGTGTTAGAAAAATCAAAGCGTTTAGTAGAGAATAAATATGACGTTGTGATTTTATTAGATTCGATTACCAGATTAGCTCGAGCTTACAATTCTGTTGTACCTCCGTCAGGGAAAATTTTATCCGGTGGTGTTGACTCTAATGCACTTCACAAACCAAAACGATTTTTTGGTGCTGCACGCAATTTAGAAGAGGGAGGATCTTTGACAATTGTAGCTACAGCACTAGTTGATACGGGCTCCAGAATGGACGAAGTGATTTTTGAAGAATTTAAAGGCACAGGAAACTCAGAAATTCACCTGGATCGAAAACTGATGGAAAAGCGTATTTTTCCATGCTTGGACATCAATAAATCAGCAACCAGAAAAGAAGAATTGCTGCTTCCCAAAGATCTCCTCAATCGCATTTGGATATTGCGCAAAGTTTTACATCCTATGAACACGGTCGAAGCAATGGAGTTTTTAGTCGATAAAGTCACCAAAACCAAATCAAACGAAGATTTTGTCAAAGCAATGAGCGGATAAGCAACACCCTTGACCAAGTCTCTGGTTTCTGCTAACTAGCCATTATGAAGCAAGGAATACACCCGGTTTATGTAGAGACCACAGTCACTTGTGCATGTGGAAGTGTGATTGAAACCAGAGCCACAAAAGCACCAATAAAAGTGGATATTTGTTCAAGCTGCCATCCGTTTTTTACAGGAAAACACAAACTTCTTGATAGCGAAGGTCGCGTAGAACGTTTTTTAAACCGATACAGTAAAACAAAGAAAAAAGCTTAGCTTTTATACTTCTTCCCGGGCAATATTTGCGCAGACGGGACATACCCCTGCGCACCAGTCCAGCTACCAGTTAAGGTTTTACCCTGTAACACGAGATACCCCAAATAAGCAAATGCTTGTGCTTCCATATATTTAGAGTCAAAACCCAGGTCTTCGATTGTCTTTACCTCTGCTTTTGGGAGTAATTTTTGAATTTCTTTGAGTAAAAAATCATTTTTTGCCCCGCCACCGCAAAAATAAACGGTGCCCAGGGGTAATTTCCTTTTTAAAATCCATCTTTCATATGCCAATATAATAGACCTTACGCTAACCATGGTTGCTGTTGTAACTACATCTGGCGTTCTTTTGGTAAACTCTCTTAAAAACATTGAAGCCGTGAAATCATCCCTGCCACAAGATTTGGGAGGTGGTTTTTTAAAAAAAGGGTGCCTTAACAGCTTATTTAAAACCTTCTCGTTTGTTTTACCTAATAACGCTAGTTTTCCACCTTTGTCATATTTTTTCTTTGTTACAAACTCTGTGGCAGCATCAATCCAAATATTTCCCGGACCTGTATCAAGCGCTATCACAGTCCCACGAGGACCCATATAAGTGAAATTACTGATTCCACCTATATTATGAAAGACCACCCCTTTGTTAACCAGAAGATGCAACTTTTGGGCAATAAATTTATGAAACACTGGAACTAGCGGTGCACCTTGACCACTTGCGCTCATATCGCCAATTCTGAAATTCGAAATCAGTGTCAAACCTGTGTGTTTTGCAATCCATGCAGGGTTGCCCAGTTGCAAGGTAACTCCACCATTCTTGGCATACGGGAAATGTGCAACCGTTTGACCATGATTTGCAATCACATCTGGTATTTCGGCACGTGAAGCAATCATTTGATTTAATGTTCTTCCATACCAAATACCCAAATCTCTATCTAAAATTAAAATCTTTTCTAAACTATGTGTAGATTTTGGTTTTTGAATCTCTAAAACTCTGCTTTTTAGATTACTAGGATACGTTTTTGTATCTGTCCAAAGTAATCTAAACTTATTTTTTCCAACGAGAACACAAGCGGCATCTAAGGCGTCACACGAAGTCCCAGTCATGACACCTAAGATTTTCATGTTCGCCATCCATGGCTACACATGCAAATTAAAGTGTCCTCGCTTACAGCTCGGAAACATTTTATTACCTGTATGGTCACGTCTCCTCTTCCTCTTCTTCGTCCTTCTTTTTTAGTTTTGTATAAAGAATATTCTCTAACCTAAAAACAGCATCCACAGGGCAAACAGCAACACACGCTCTATGATCTGCACAAGTATCCGCATCAATGTAATACTGTGTTTTTCCTTCAATAATTGCCCCCGTTGGGCACTCGCTCAAACACATTCCACACTTGTTACAGTTACTTTTTATCCAATGAGCCATTTAGAGGTGAGTCCTTATCCCTACTTATTAGAATACGTCCGAGTCGTATCATTGACAAGTTCTTGATGAATATGCGATTTTGATAGAAAATGTTGTTCTTTTTTATATTTTTACTATTACCCTTTACCCTTTTAGAAACCGGACTCTGGTATTATTACTCTTTTTCAAAAGTGTTACTAAAGTCTTTTTTGTTGCCATCTCTGTTATTTTTAATTTTTTTTGGAATTTGCTTAATTTTGCTTAAAAAAGGCCGACATTTAGCAAATATTCTCATCTTGTTTTATATCCTTGCTCTATTTTCAGGTTTATTGGTAATTATATTACAAGCAAAACAACTATATCTAGGTTTTTATTGCTTAGCGTTATGTGTCTATGTTTTCTTTTTGTTCTTTTTACTGAGGCATGAAAAAAACCGTTCTTTTTGGGCACCGCCCTGGAAATGGTACCAAGGTTTGCCAGAATCCATCCCGCACCTAAAATGTGAAGTCTTCCAGGGTGAAAAAAAAGAAATTTTAAAAGTATGTCGCCTAGATGCAGAAGGTAGCTTTTTATTTAACAACTTGCACACCTCATTGATACAATTAGATGTGAGGCGCCTAGTAGAACTTGTATTTAGATTTAAAGACAAGAAAGTTCGTTGTAGAGGAATTGTAAAAAAAGTTTTATATTCAGATCTAGGGGTAGGGATTCAGTTTTGCAATATTTCTCCTGATACGCAAAAAGAATTAGGAGATTTTGTAGAGTTACTAAAAGGAGAGGGTTATGTGTCTTAATAAGATTTTTAGAAATATCGTTATATGTCTAGTTCTTGCGTTTTGGATGTCTGCTTGCACAGAAAAAAAGGAGGAACCAAATAGTCCTCAGGGTAGACTAAAAGAGTACATTTCAAAAAGTTTTGACACAAAAACCAGTGAAGATCGAAATGTACTAATGAATTATTTAACCGGACAAGCAAAAATAAGACTATCTTCATGGACTCACGAACAGTTTAGACAAGCGTTTATTGAAACAAAAAGAAAATTTATAAAATTATCTTTTGTAGAAGCAAAAAACCTGTCTCCTAAAGAAATTAATATTACTTATGAGCTAAGTTATTTGGATGAAAGTAAGGGAAAAAATGCCAAAATTATAAATAAAAAATCATGCCAGATGATCGAGGAAGGTGGAAAGTGGTATATTAGTGATGTTAGAAACATTAAAGAACTTATTGAATATCAGAATGAACTGACGCTACCTTAATCCAGTTTTTTTAATACTGCCATCCCGTAGTCAAGATTAGATAGAGTAGAAAAAATAGAAACGTAACTCCAGGTGACAAAATCTGTTACCGTAAATGAATAATTTTGAGATCCCTTAGTTCCACGGAGTGGAGTTTTTAACACTGTTGTATCTGAGGTTTTGACTACCACCTGAAGTCCGTTCTCACTCGGAGATGCAATACCCTCTAATCTAACGATATAACTTCCTTCGGTGTTCACCTTATAAATGGATGCCGCTCCAGTAACGGTTTTTGAGTTCAGTCCCTCAAATTGACCCATCGCAATAATGGTCCCGCCTGGGACAGGGTCATTTAGGGTAGAACGCGAGCCTTTTCCACAACTTAGCAACAGTAAACCTAAAAAACACGAAATAGTAATATAGTTCGTCATATATTTTTTCGTTAACTTATATTTACACACTGCCGATAAAGAAACAAGGAGTACATGCTTGTGTCTGATCAAGATCAAAAAACTAATTCCAATTCGACTATTATTCTAGAAACACCTCCAATGCCAGACCTGCCTTCACAAGAAGTTGGTGATTTTTTAGCCAACGCAGAAACATCAAATCTTTCATCTAAAGTTATGTTCGCTGAGTCTCTTTTAGAGTTGCTTGTAAAAGATTATCCATTTCATGACTTTATGAGAGAAATATTGGTTTTAATTATGAAACTTATCAAATGTGAAGCGGGCTCCATCTTAGAAGTTGATGAGAAAAAGAACGTACTTTTTTTTAGAGCTGTAGTTGGTTGCAGTTCAGATCGAGTTACAAAATTTTATGTCCCATTGGGAAAAGGTTTAGTGGGAGAAGTAGTAGAAACAAGGCAGCCTGTTATTTTTAATAAAATGGAAGACAACCACACTTATTTAAAATCAATTGAGGACGCAGTTGGATTTAAAGCAAAAAATGTCGCTG
>JACQAU010000005.1 GCA_016194835.1 Deltaproteobacteria bacterium | reverse complement strand
TCATCATATTCGCCTTTTGTAAAAGTCTTTGGACCACAACTGCTGTTAAAGACAAAAACACCAACTAAAACAAACAAACATAACGCCTTGTATAATGACATATTTCATTCTCCTTTTAAACTCGTCTTAAGTTAGTCCTTATTAACACTGTAACTTAAAATGATTCACGAAAATAGACAACTATTATTTCTGTGTCAATTCAATAGGAACACACCCTAGGTATACCAAAACTAAATGCTCCAACTGTTGTTCCTTGGCTGGACAATAAATCCTTGCAAATAGTTTGGACAGCTTAACTGTTCATTATATGAGTTTAACCCCATGTATGAATCGGTGTTTAATTACAATGAGTTAAAAAATAGGTCCTAATAAATCCTCTCAATAACTATCAAATTTTTAGACATCTGTACTGACAATTTACAAAAAAATTTGCCAGCACTAGACTATTTTCCACTCTTGGTGTATTCTAAATAAGTAAGATATTCTTACTTATGAGACATGAGGAGATTTTATGAAAAAAGTAGTGCTAATAACCAGCGTTTCTTCAAAGGGACAGGTGGTAATTCCAAATGAGTTTCGCAAGGAACTAGGACTTGAGGCCGGGAAAAAGCTTGCTGTTTTTTCCGACGGTGCAAATTTGCTTTTTAAACCAATTGAAGCACCCAAAAAAGAGATTTTTGATAAACTCATCCGCGAAAGTCGAAAAATTGCCAAAGAAACTGGACTTAAAAAATCACATGTGGCTAAAGCTATCCAAAGGGTAAGAAATGCAAGTCGTTATTGATACCAATATTCTTATCTCAGGGATATTTTGGGGTGGTTTACCTTACAAAGTATTAAACCACTGGACAGACGACCATTTTGAGGTGATTACTTCAGAAACAGTATTAGAAGAATATTTTCAAACTTTGAAGCAGCTCACCGAAGAGCGTGGTCGTCCTGAAATTTATCAGCATTGGTCAGGGTTTATTGCACAGAACTCAAGGATTATAATCCCTCAAAAGCACTTCAAAATTTGCCGTGATCCGAAAGACAATAAATTTTTAGATTGTGCAATTAGTGGTAGAGCTAGTTTCATTATCACTGGTGATAACGACCTTCTTTCAATAGGTCAATTAATGACTGTAGAGATTATAAATCCAAAGAAATTTTTGAGCCGGTTTTAAATTTTATTTGTTCTTCTTTTTATTTTTGAGTCAATATCCATGTTAAATGATATATTAATTAACTCCATGCAACAACTAGGTCAAAATCTCATTTTTGTAGCCGGCAAAGGAGGGGTTGGCAAAACCACTATCTCTCAGGCCATTGCACTTGCCCTCTCCCAAAACAGCAAAAAAACCCTTTGGGTTGAGATCGAAAACCCACTAAAACCACCAGGCGATAAGAAACAACTGAGCACCACCCTATGGCACTTAAACTGCGAAGCCACTCAAGCCTTTGAGGAATACATACAATTAAAAATCCCTAAATTATTCAAACTATTCATTAATAATAAATTAATTAGATCTCTTTTCATGGTTGCCCCTGGTATCCATGATCTATTTTTGCTAGGTAAAATTTGGTTCGAAAGAAATCACTTTGACCATGTCGTAATTGATTTGCCATCGACAGGCCATGGGCTCTCACTTTTTCAGGGCACTTATAATTTTTCAGAACTTTTTCGAACTGGTCCCACACATAATGACGCATTAGAAATGCTAAAGACATTTCACGATCCTATAAAAACGACATTTCTCATTGTTTCACTACCTGAGGAAATGGCCCTACAAGAATCTTTAGAACTAAAAGATTATCTTTTAAAATTATTTCCAAAAAACAGGCCCAAGTTCCTGGTTAACAAGGTTTTTCCAAAATCAACAGAAAGAACCGAACTCCCCCCACCATCCGCCCTAGACTATGTAAGCAAAAGAAACATATTAGAAGCTAATAATTTACTAATTTGGAACAATGCACAAATACAATTTGAAATGTTGGATTTTCTCATCCCAGATCATCAACGCAGTTTAATTGAATACGTAGCTTTTGAAAACACCAAGGAGTCTAACAAATCAACAATATCATGACAAAAAAACAAACAATACTTTTAATTGGAAGCTTATTGCTTATAGGCTTGTTTCAGACCGCTACCCTCAGGGAAGGCCATCGATGGAACACGGATTTTGGAATGTATATTCACCATGCTGAGAATCTACTGCAAGGCAACGAATACGGAAACGTTCATTATATTTTCAATCCCCATCAGAAAATTCACCCAAGGTCCTATCCACCCATATTTCCAATTTTTTTAGCTCCCGTTTATTATTTTTTTGGGTTCAACCTAAAAGTCATGAAAGATGAACAGATTTTGTTTTTCCTATTCTTTTTATTTGTGTTTGTCCTGGGGGCTATGCGACACTTTTCTTTTCATATCGTATTGTTTTCCGTATGGTCTTTAGGGATCAGCCCAGCCGTTATGACTTTTAAAGAAGACATCATGGCTTATTTTTTGTTTTTGATCTTCTTGTATTCAACGCTGATTTTAATTTAAAAAATTTTTGAGTCTGAATCCTTAAAAAAAAGGACTCTTCACGCACTAGTTATTGGATTTTTTATCTATTTGTCATATGGCACAAAACACATTGGACTTGTCCTAATTCCGACATTTTTTGTTTACGAAGTATTAAGGACGAAAAAGTTTCCATTACTTAGCTGTTTTGCAATGCTTGTTTTTTTTGTTTTCGCACTTATACAACAAAAATGGATCCCCACTAGAAGCTTCGAAAGTCAGATGCCATATTTTAGGCTTGATCTCTCATTAATTTTATCAAACCTCAGAATGTATCTTGGTCAGCCCTCTGTATTTTTTGAAAATGGATATTGGATTTTGGGTAGACAAATTCTTTTTGTGATATTTTCCCTGTTTGCACTTTCCGGGTTGTCAAGAAAGAGTAATTTGTTTTCCAAGACACTTTGGAGAAGTGTGAGTATCTATGAGATTTTTGCTTTTCTTTTTTTAATACCACTTCTTTTGTGGCCCTATAATCAAGGAATTAGATTTCTACTACCACTAATGCCTCTTTTCTTTTTATATGTATTTCATGGAGCACGTGAATCCGGCCGTTACATGTCAGTGTTTCTGTTAATAGTTTTGGTAATTTCTTACAGCATCAATCTGACCAGTTCCTACTTCGGTCCGTGGAATCAGATGGACAACCCCTTAACAACCGATGTTTTTGATTTTGTCAAACAGAATACGGACCCGAAAGATGTACTTATTTTTGATCGTCCTGCATTTTCTGGGTTTTTTACAAAAAGAAACTCTTCTATTGCTTTCATTTCAAAGAATGACGATGAAATGTTTGATTATATGCGCTCGATTCACGCTAAATACTTAATCATTACAGAATTTATTCCAGAACTTAAAGATCACATGCTTGGTGTAGTGCAAAGAAACAAGGGGATGTTCAATCTTGTTTATTCAAATCCAGCATATAAAATTTTTATTATTCAGCTCAATTCAGCTCACGGTATATAACACAAATGAACTCACTGTTTCAAAGACGTAAAATCATCATTACTTGCGGCTTAGGAGGAGTGGGAAAAACTACTTTAAGCGCAGCATTGGGTATTCGTGCAGCACTTGCCGGGAAAAACACAATTGTCATTACTATTGATCCAGCTAAAAGATTA
>JACQAU010000245.1 GCA_016194835.1 Deltaproteobacteria bacterium | reverse complement strand
CCCTCAAGTATACCATCCGTATAGAGAAATAATACATCGCCTTCAGATAACGGAACTGTTTTTTCTTCGTAAGCAGGAACATCATAGCCTTCGCCAAGTCTTAATCCTTTGGACATTAAACTCTGAAAAGCATATTTTCCGGCATTATTTTTAAACAACCATACTGGATTATGTCCTGCATTTGCATATGAAAGCGTTTTTTTGTTATAATCAACTACTGCCATAAAAAATGTCATCATGATTTTGCCTGTAGCTGCTTCATGAACTGCCCTATTAGCAAAAGACATCATAGTTGCTGGCGAAAAATCAAACTGCGGGTCAACTTGGGCCATTTTATTAAGAACACTCACACAACTTCTGGCAGAAGCAGTAATAAGAGCACTTGGCAACCCATGGCCGGTTGCATCTGCAATCATAAGACATAGTTTGTCTTTAGCCTCAAAAAATCCCCACCAATCTCCGCCGCATTGATCAGCAGAGCGATAAAGACTAGAAATTTGTATTCTTTCGTTTTCAAATTTTGTTGGTGGAATCAAAGTTTGTTGCACGGTCGAAGCAATAGCTAGTTCATTTTCGAGGTGGACTTTGCGAATACTTTCTAAAATAAGTTCTTTAATCTTGCGTGACATTGCAACAAACGAATCAGACAAGGCTCCAATTTCGTCTTTGCTTTTAATATTTAGGTCAACATTAAAATTTCCAGCCCCCACTTCTTTAGTTGCTTGGTAAAGACGACTTAGTGGTGCTGTCATTGTTTTTGCAAAAAGAATGGCAAAAATAATAGCACCAGCAGTAGCCATGAGACCCAAGAGCAGGTATCTTTCCGCTAAAGCATAAGTAGCTCGCATAGCTTTTCTTTTTTCAATCCTAGAGAGAGTAATAAGGTCCATCCCTGGCAGAACGTAACTTCCTAAATAATCGATTTGCTGATGTGTGTATTCTTGCGCACCTGTAGAAAGTTTGCTTTTTACTGCTATTCCCCAAAGAGAGTCGTCTGAGATATTTTTCTTATTAAAAAAATGTGTTGGATCATTGTCAAAAAGTACCCAACCTTCACGATCTGTAATGGTTAAGTTTGAACTTTTTGCGTCTACTCCAAAACCTTTTAACGAGATATATCCAATTGCACACGGCATGCCGTCTTGGGTTTGTAATTTCAAATCAGCAAGTAAAATGGCCAAAAAAGGTGTTTTGCCAATTTGAGATAAATTCAAAAATGCAAATCCGTGTTGTAAAAGCTGAGCATGAGCAACCTTCAATAGTTCATCAGAGATTTTTAAATCTGATGCTTGTATCTCAAATTCCTGCATAGCGCCTTCTTTTTGAGAATCCACTAAAACTTTAACGCTTGGCGCATCTGTTTGAATAAATCCAATACTAAGCCATGCAATATCCGATTGATTATTAAGTATGGCGTTGATATTCGCTTTATGTGTTGGCATAATGGGTTTTTGTGGGTCAAAAGAGCCTAACGCAAGTCTTAGAGTATCCACAGATCGTTTGACGCGGCTCAGAAATTCGCGACTTATTAACAATGCTTCGGTTGATTGGCTTTGGTACACATAAGCTCTCTTGTCTTCAGACACTAGATGTAATGTAGATAAATTGAGAAATAAGATAATCACTATGAGTAGCAAAACAACGCTTAAGAGGAGTTTGGTGGTGACTGAAAATTTTACATTAAATAGCTGTTGCTCCATTTCAATATTTTCACTAATATTTCTAGATAATTCAACTATTTGAGTGGAGGCAATTTATGCTCAATGTCATAAAAGAACAAAAAGGAAACGTATTAGTGGTTAGATTTACCGGATCTATTGAAGAAAATGTCAATTTTGAGGCTTTAATAGGTACCCCGCCCGAAGAATTGCATGTGTATTGCAAAGAGGTCCCCCGCATTAATTCTATAGGTGTAAAAGCCTGGATTAGGTTTTTTCAGTCCCTTAAGGCAAAAGGAATAAAATTGAAATTTTTTGAGTGTTCAACTGCAATTGTTCAACAAATCAATTTAATTTCTAATTTTACACCACCACGTTCTGTTGAGTCTATTTATGTTCCTTTTACGTGTATGCAATGTAAATCAGAATTAGTTGGATTATTTAAGTGCGAAGACTTAAAACAAATGAAATTAAAAATTCCTGATTTAAAATGCGCCAAGTGTGGAGGCAGATCGGCATTTGATGATATCCCAGAGGAGTTTTTTGCTTTTTTGTTTAGAAATTAAGCAGGAAGCGAAGAAACCACGAAAGAGAGATAAGCTATGAGTAAAACATTACTTTTAATTTCTAGTAAACATGAAGATTGGACATTTGCCCAAGAGGTTTCAATGCATGCTGGTTTGACCTTGCAAACAGTCAACACTGCTGCAGAGGGGATCGAAATTTTATCAGGCGAAGGCGCTTCGGCTGTTATGGTAGATGCTTCAACAGATGAGCAATATCACCAGTTTGAAAATGCTATTCAAGACTCGATAGGGTTATTTTCTGAAAAAATAAATGCAAATACCACACATTTTATTACTTCTGAAGAGCTTGAAAGAGTGCCTTATCTTATCCAAAGTCCTTTATTTGGAAATTATATTATTAGAAATTATGGAGACATCAAAGATGCTGGTGCACTTTATGGAAGAATTTTATATGCTTCTCTGACAGAAAAAGCATTTGGTTTAAAAAGTTTTTTAAAAGAAGATACAAAAATACAAACAGTAAAATTTAGACTTTCCACGCAAAAACAAGATGCAGTTGAGGCAGTCAAAAATTTTCTTATTGCTGCCAAGTTTCAAACACGAATGGCAACTATAATAGCTACTGCAGTTGACGAAATTTTAATGAACGCCATGTATGATGCCCCTGTAGATGATTTAGGAAAACCAACACTTTCGACCACTCCGCGCTCTGCAAAAATAGAGCTTCAAGGTAAGCATCAAACTGAAATGGCAATTGGATTTGATGGTAAGTTTGTTGGCATTAGTGCAACTGATTTATTTGGGAGTTTAGACAAAGCAAAACTTTTGTCATTTGTTGCAAAGATTTACACAGACGAAGAATATAAAGTTAAAATGGCAACTGCGGGAGCAGGACTGGGCCTAGCTACAGTATTCAGATCTGGCGGTAGCTTGTTTTTTGTTAGTGAGTCTAGGGTAAAAACTGAAGTAACTGTATTTTTTATGAAAACAGCTAATTTTAGGGATTTTAAGGATCAATTTCGTTTTTTAACCACACAGTTTTATTTTTAGCTAATGGTGGCTGGAAAATTAATTATTTTAGCATCTAGTTCTCCCAGACGGCGATTATTGTTAAAAAAACTTGGTTTCAAAGTCAAGGTGTTTCATCCTAAAATTAAGGAAAAAAGAAAATTTGGTGAAACTCCAAAAAAAATGGTTAAGCGACTTGCTATAGAAAAAGGTGTTTATACTTTAAAAAAAATAGGGAGTTTTAAAACTGCAACTATTCTTTTGTCTGCAGACACTATAGTAGTTGCACCTGATCAAAAAACAATTCTTGGTAAACCTAAAAACATAAATGCCGCAAAAAAAATGTTAACTATTTTATCAGGGAAAACACACCAAGTATTAACAGGGTATTGTTTATTATTATTTAATTTTAAAAAAAATAACTCACAAAAAACTATCACTAGAGTTGTTAGCTCAAGAGTTAAAATTAAAAAATTATCTAAAGCGGTTATTTCAAAATATGTTAACACCAAAGAGCCATATGATAAGGCTGGAGCATACGCAGCACAAGGAAAGGCGAGCAGATTTATAGATAAAATTTATGGCAGCTATACAAACGTAGTTGGACTTCCAGTGGAGAAATTGCTAGAAGATATAAAAAGATTAATTGTTTAATTTTTATGTTTTCATAGACTTACATTGGTGTTAAATAAGCGCAGCACCCATCTTGACACTACGAGTCTACAGGCGTAAAAACAAGACTTGGTGAAATTAAGAGGTGGTTTTTATGAGATCAATTGTAAGATATTTAAGATTAAGCATGCTTGCCCTTTTTGTTATTGTCGGGATTATTGAGTCAAATGATAGCTATGCAACATCACAAAATGGAAAAATATCAGAAGGGCCGGTACTCCAAAGCCATGGCAGTGAGTGTCCTGGTGGACCATAGGTATTCACTTTCTTTATCCAATTAGGAATTTGAATGCTTACTTCTAGACGATGGTTGGTTCTTTTGGCTGCTATCTTTTTGGGTTCAGGTATTGGTCTTTGGAAGATTGATTATTTTAAAAAAAATAAAGGAGTTCGTCGATTGCATACAATCACCGAACGTTATTTTGCTATTTTTGATTCCCCACATCCCTACCGTCTGAATCATGTTAATAAATATCGCTTTGTTCATCAAGTTGGAGAATTTTTAATTCGCAT
>JACQAU010000244.1 GCA_016194835.1 Deltaproteobacteria bacterium | reverse complement strand
TATACATTTTATTCAAAAAAGTCAGGCATTATTTTATCTTATAGCTAATTTGTACATACTTAAGTGGTATACTGGCCCCCGGTATTTCGGCGTTTCTGGACCATTTTTAAATCGGTGCTTCCACTTAGGTGACGTCAAGTGCCCATGCAGGCACTCTTTATCTAAGTATTAGATATTTTGAGATAATTCTAAAACTACCCAGAAGTAAAAAAGCCATTGATGCAATGAGTCTGTTCATGGTAAATAATTGTTAATTAATTGATTCAATTGTAATCAATGATCAGAATAATTAATTACGAGGAGAATATTATGACCAATGAAAAGAAGGTAGATGAACATAAAATACAAACACTATCAGAACTTAAAGCTAAGGCTGAAGAGGCAATAACCAATGAGACTGAACTTCAAATCTTAGAAAAAATTGAGTTCTCTAATAAACAGAAAGGTGGGGAAACTCATTAGTTTTTTGCCTAAACTTATGACAAAGCCTATTTTAATTAATGCCTAAGAAATTCCTGTTAACTACTTTTTCTGGTTATCCCAGGGGATTATCGTTCTTTTGCGTAGACATAGGCTTGTTAACACTTGCGAAAGTTATTAGAGACAATGGTAATTTAGTAAAAATAATTGATTTTAATAATTCTAATTTGCTCTTAAATACACTTTCATGTGATGAATCTAATTTTTATGAAAAATCATTAAAAAAATCTGTAAATAATGACTCTTTTGAAAAACTAATTGAATTAAAGTCTGAACTAGAAAATGAATTTTATACCAGAGCAAAAAACATTATTTTTAATAAACTGGATCAAGAAATCGCAGAACAAAACATTGATGTATTAGGAGTTAAACTTTGGCTTGGTCCTTCGCTACCATTATTCACAGATGTACTTAAAACATTAAAAACCAAATACCCAAAACTATTTATTATAGCTGGAGGCCCCTCGGTAACGGCAATTGGACCAGATATTTTGCCTTATTTAAAATGTATGGATGCTGTTGCATTTGGCGATGGAGAGCCAGTCTTTGAAACAATTAATGACTTTTTGGATGGAATGATTAATCTATCTGATATTCCAAATATTTGGTTTAATGACGAAGCCAATGGTTTTACTCCTTCGGCAAAACAAACTTTCGGATCTTTTGCATCATCTTTAGCCCCAGTTATGACAGAGGATATTTATCCAGGACTTATTGCTGAAAAAATCAACCTTACGCTAATTGAAGATAGTCGCGGATGCAGCTTTGCCTGTCCTTTTTGTCCTCATTCGGCAAGCTCACTTGGACAACAACGTCAACGCGCAGTTAGTGATGTGATCTCCAATATAAAAGACGCTAATTCTGAACTTGGTACAACCGTTTTTCGTTTTACTGGATCTTGTCCATTTCCAAAGTTTTTTAATGGTTTTGCATCTGAGATAGAACCAAACAGATTTTATTTTTCTTCATTCTTTCACCCCGGATACCAACATCTTGTGGATTTTACCAGACTTCATAAAAGTGGTTTTAGAGCCTTTCTTTTGGGCATTGAAAGTGTGGATCAAATAAACATTAAAACATTCCTTAAGCGAAAGATGCTTTTGTCAGATATGGCCTTATTAGGCAATAAGCTAGTAAACACAAATATTTTTGCATCACTTTCATTTATTTTACCGCAAATTCATCCCGACTATAGTGCTTTTAAATTTTTTCTCAATACCTATCCATTTCATAAAAATATGTCATCTATATTGATGAGCTTTCCAACGGTTTATCCAGGAACCCCTTGGTGGAAAAATCCAGATTATTATTCGATTGATATTTTAAATAAAAATGCTTATTTGCAAAATATTATTTTTAAAACAAATCATAATGAATTTTTAACTTTAAGTGAAAGATCAAATACCAAGCTTTGGAATGAGTTTGCAAATACCAGACAACTAATTCAAAACAATAACATTTCAATTGATATTAATGATGAAACTGCGCTCTTAGCTTTATCCATAGGATTAGAACCAAAAGCGCTAGCTACATATCAAAATAAGCTTTTAAATACCTTTAATTTAGCTGCATTTAATAAACTTAGACAAGATGTTAATTTTATTCTAGCTCAAAAAACTACACAGCCTACCCACAATATTGATAATTTAATAGCGAGTGTAGCAGCATGACGGCTAATGTTTATATTGTAATGTTTGCTAGTTTTTTTGCAAGCATAGGAGATACGGTTTTTTTAGTTGGCGTACCATTATACTTATTTCAGTCATTTCATCAATCCCTGCTTGCTAGTACAATCGTGAGTTTTCTAATCACTATTACTGTTTTGTTTGCAAGTAAATGGATTATAAAAATAAATGAAGGTAACCCCCTGAGTCTTACCGCAAAAGGTGAACTAACAATGGGTCTAATTGAGTTGTCACTCCTGATAATTTTCAAAACTATTGACAGTTCTCCATGGGTAATAATAGCTGGGATTATACCACTAGCACTTACTTATAATACTTACGCTGCTTCTAAATTTTTCAGGATTCAAGAATATGTATTTCCAAAAAATATATTACTATTAACCACTATACAATCTGCGATTTTACGGATTGGCATGCTTGTTGGTGTAGGTTTAGCCGGAGTCATATTAACTGATTTTGGTCTAACAGGGATATTGGTTTTTGATCTTTCTTCTTTTATAACAGCAGGAGTTGTTTATTTGTGGCTGAGCCGACAAAAAGAAAATAAAACATTAGTAAATGTAGATAAAAATCAGACCACACAAAAAGACACACTCAATTTCACTCTTACTACGAAAGAAATATACTTATGTCTTGCGCTAGTTTTTGTTGGATTGCTTTTTTTATCATGGGAACAAGCAGCCAGCATTGCAACGTCAGTCACTGTAACTGGGATTGACATCAAATTAACTTCTATCCTTCGGGCTTTAGCTGGGGGTGTGGGTGTATTATTGGCTACAATAATAATTCATATTAAACCAAACTGGATGTTTTCTTCTTGGAAATTAGGTATTTTTGCAGTTACGTTTGTAGTTATGTTTCTTGGATGGAGCGGGTCATTTGGTAAAATTTGTGGTACTTTGTTATTATTTTGTTTTGGTGCTTTTGTTGCCACAATTCAAACTCCAGTTCAAAAAGCAATTTACAATGCTGCTTCTTCACTAATGCTATATAAAAAACATCTCGCGGCTCAACAAATGGTTTTACGATCGGTTTTAACTCTAAGCCTTCCGCTTATTGCTTTTTCTGCTGATAAATGGAGTTGTATAACTTTTGATGCTCTTCAAATCTCACTTTCATTGATTGTGCTTGTCGGCATGGGTGGTGGCTTTTTGTTAAGGAGATTATTTGTATGACTTTTATTTGTTATAGAAAATCCACTGTATGTAGATATGTGTTTCTTGTGCTTGTACTTGTTTTAAGTGCTTGCAAACCAGATGTTCCGTATAGTACTGCACTTTTAGGCTCAGCGCCAAACTCGCTTGATCCAACTGGATTAAGCGAAATCAATGAGGTAACCTTCGTATCTCAAATTTGTGGTCGCTTAACTTCTGTAGATGAATTCATTAATGTCGAAGGAGATTTGGCTGATAGCTGGCAAATTTCCAGTGACAGACGAACATATATTTTTCAGCTCAAACCTGAGAGACATTCTGTTAGCGGATCAACTGTAACTGCAGACGATGTTGTATTTTCTTTTGAAAGAATATCACAAGATCCTAAGTCAACAG
>JACQAU010000234.1 GCA_016194835.1 Deltaproteobacteria bacterium | reverse complement strand
GTGTGGCGGAACTCAAATTGGACTCAATGAGTGATTTGAAACAACTTTTGATGTTTAGTGGATTTCCTGAGCCTTTTTTAAAGGGTGACTCTCGGTCAGCAAGACGTTGGTCTCAAGAATATCGTCAGCGTCTTATCAGAGAAGAAGTACCAAAATTAGAACAAATTGAAGATTTAGGTTCTTTAGAACTGTTAGCTCAAAGACTACCGCGTTTGGTTGGCTCTCCTCTCTCCATAAATAACTTACGCGAAGATTTGGATAGAGCCTTTAAAACTGTAAAAAATTGGCTTTTTGTACTAGAAAAACTTTATCATATATTTCCTGTTGCTCCATTTGGAAAATCAATTCTAAGAGCTGTTAAGAAAGAGAGGAAGTATTATTTATATGACTGGTCTCTTATTGAGGACGAAGGGTTTAGATTTGAAAATTTTGTAGCTTCTCATTTGTTAAAGTGGGTACATTATCAAGAAGATGTAGAAGGATATCATTGGGAGCTTAGATATTTTCGTGATAGAGATGGTCGTGAAGTTGATTTTGTTTTAATCAAAAATGAAAACCCAGAATTATTAATTGAATGTAAACTTGCTGATACTTCTATTTCAGGTTCATTGCTGTATTTGAAAAGGCGTTTCCCAAAATCAAGATCAATCCAGCTTGTGCTAATGCCAAATAGAGAATATATAAGTGATTCTGGGGTAGAAGTTTTATCAGCATTAAGGTTTTTAAAAACTCTTGTTTGAATAAGAATTTAAGAAAAACAAAGCACATATTTTGCTAAAGCTCCTGAATTTTGGTGAAGATTTTTCATTTTATTAAATTTTCTTAGCGTCTGAAAATTTGTTTGAAGATAAAAAAGAGACTCGTCTTTTTCCCTGATTTTCCACTTCCACGTGGGCCAAATAGAAAAAAACTGCTATTATTACTTGGAGTTATAAGCCTCGGGATCATGATCCCATGATAGCAGCTATATTGGGATCATGCAACCGGCAATCTATAAACGTTATGGACGTTCATGAAATAAACAGCCTATTACTGGAAGGAAAATACGAAGCACCAGGGTTGTTTCCAAAAATTGAGCAGCTCTCAACCATAAAGGTAGTGTTTGAGTTGGATTTTGGACTCAAAGACATCCCAACTGAGCCTGGTCTAATCCTTATTAGAGGAGGGCGCCAATTAGGTAAAAGCACTTGGCTTGAGCAGAAACTAAAAGATTCAGCACGGAGCTTTGGACCAGGCAGCACTTTTTATCTCAATGGTGATGAAATTATAGCTTCTGATGGGCTTTTTGAAAGTATAAGAAAGTTATCCAATCAGTTCGCCAAAGAATCAAAAGTTAAGCGGATCTTTATCGACGAAATCACTGCAATTAATAATTGGGAAAAAGCAATCAAAAGATTAGCCGATCAGGGTATCACACGCGATGTTTTGATTGTTACTACAGGATCCAAAACCATAGATCTTCGCAGAGGTACCGAACGGCTGCCTGGTAGGAAGGGAAAATTAGCAAGAACAAATTACAGGTTTACTCCGCTATCCTTTGGCGAGTTTGCAGATAAAACGCGATCATACTTCAGTGACTCCAAATTACTTACTGCATATCTACTGACTGGTGGATCACCAGTTGCAATTAATGGCCTAATTGAAAATGGAAGGATACCTGACTATGTGATTGAACTAACTCGAGACTGGATATTTGGTGAAACAACGCTACAAGGCAGGTCTATTGATTGCATGAAACGAGTGATTGCAATTCTAATAGATCGTGGAGGATTACCCCTTAGTCTTCACACTCTAGCAGAAGAGGCAGGACTTGCTAATAATACAGTGGCACAAGGATATGTGGATATTTTGAAAGATTTGGGTTGTTTAAGTTCTGCAATGCGCATGGACTCCAATAAATTTAGGCCTCTTGCACGAAAAGCTTCTAAATATCATTTTACTTATCTTTTAACGGCTACAGCTTTATCAAAAATGAAGCCAAGAACATTAGCAGATTTTGATAGTTTGCCAGGCCAAGAAAAAGGCAAATGGTACGAATGGCTTGTTGCTCAAGAACTTTGGAGGAAGGCTTCGATTGCTGGAGAAGACATGCCAGAACAGCAGTATTTTTGGAAAACTGATGAACACGAAGTGGATTTCATTGTTGACGATAATTTTTATGAAGTCAAATCAGGGCAT
>JACQAU010000233.1 GCA_016194835.1 Deltaproteobacteria bacterium | reverse complement strand
GGATAATTCATATAAAACGCAATAGCACCAAACTTTGGTTTTAGTTGAGGCGGATAAAGTTTAGACTTAAAAGTATAAATTCCCTCAGGGGTTTTCAAATCACCTTCTGCTTTTTTATCACCTTGAACTTTTCCTAAAGTGGTATGAAAAGTTTTTATAACTTGAAATTTGTCTTCTCTATATTCCATTAAAAATAAAAAATTTGTTTTTTTATCCACTAATAGAACAGGAAAAGTTTTTGTCGCAAATGCATATGTGTTAAAAAAAATAAGACTGTTAAATATAATAAATAAAAAAATAAATTTTATACTGGTCTTAATACTGATCCTTATACTGATCTGCGAAAACGCCACCTGAATGTCCATACTCTCCCCAAAGCCTCTAAAACAATTTTTTGATTCATTTTTGATTTTCCTACTTTTCTGTCTTCAAAAACAATAGGAAATTCTTTAATTTTAAAGTTTCTACAAAAAGCACGATACTTCAACTCAATCTGAAAAGAATACCCATCTGAACGCAAAGAATCAATATCCACTGCTTCTAGGACATGCCGTTTCCAACCATTAAAACCACCTGTAAAATCATAAATTGGAACACCCAAAATCATTCTTGAATAAAAACTACCGCCACGACTTATAAACTTTCTAACAATCCCCCAATTTAACGTTCCGCCCCCGTGAACATAACGGGAACCAATGACCACGTCATAAGTATCTAATAAATTTAACATTTTAGACAGATATCCAGGATTATGTGAAAAATCTGCATCCATTTCAATAAAAGCTTCAAAATCCTTTTGTTGTAAACCCCACTTAAATCCTGCAACGTAGGCCGTGCCTAAGCCTAGTTTTTTTTCGCGATGCAAAATATGAACTCTTGGATTACTTTTTGAAAAATCTTCGACCATTTTGCCAGTCCCATCAGGAGATCCGTCATCGACTATCAAGATTTCAGTTTTTTCAGGGGTAATTTTTAGATTAGCTTCTATAAGAGATACAATATTCTCGGCTTCATTATAAGTAGGAATAACAATCAAAGTGCGCATGCATTAATATTTAAAACGGAATATCATCTTCAGTAAATTTTGGCTCAGAAAAAGTTTGTTGCTGATTTGTTTCAGTAGTTTCAGCAGTTTCTGGCGCAGATGGCATTCTTTCAGTACTGGGAGAAGCTGTCTGGCCAGCCGAACTTCCTAAAAACTGGACACTTTGGGCATTAATCTCTGTGGTATAACGAGTTTGTCCATCCTTATCTTTCCACTGCTTGGTTTGTAGTCTGCCCTCTACGTAAGCCTGTTTTCCCTTTGTCAGGTATTGCTGGCAAAGCTCAGCAAGCTTGCCCCAAACAACAATGCGGTGCCACTCGGTACGCTCCTGCTTTTGTCCTGTAGCTTTATCATTCCAGATTTCATTTGTTGCAATACTAAAATTAGCAACTGCCGCTCCAGACGGGGTAAAACGAACCTCGGGATTTTGTCCCAACCTACCAACAAGTATGACTTTATTGACTGACATGAGAAACGATTAATCATTTGGGCGAAATATGTCAAGTAAAGAAGTTTGTGTTAGCGTTACGCGTTATAATCTTATTCTTTTCTTAAGACAAGACTTCCTGCAAAGTCTTTGGCGCTTAAGTAAAATAATATGATATCCTCAAACTCCTGGATTTCGCCTGTAATTTCAGACAATCCTTCTTTTTGTTTTATTGGTTTTATTTCTGCTGAAATTTTTTTAGGTAAAAAGGCTATTAGTTTTTTATTTCGTAGTTTCATGTCTTTTAAAATATATGTTTTATATTTTTTCCCATTAAAAAATAACGTCAACTCACCCTTAACATCTGTTTTAGTTTGCCCACTAATTTGCAAATTTGCTTGAATAAGCTCCAAATTGCGTGATTCACGTTTAGGATATACGAAGTATCCTTTCCAAAAACCTAAAAATATAGGACTTACATTGTCTTCAGAACTTGAAACTAAAGTAAGAGGCTTAAGAGGTGTTTGCAATTTCCCATCTAGCCGATCCACAATCCAACGTGCTTTTTCTTCTTTCTTGTACTGCTCTATTATATCTTGAGCCTTTGAATTAGCGGTTTTTTGAATTGCCTGTGCGGCAACAAGCCTGGTTTGTGAATCCGCATGATGAAGATACTTAGATAGGAAATCGATTTCTGCCATACCATGAGTAAATCCAATATTGCGAATCACGGAGTGCCGTATAACATCTTCGTCCGTTTTTTCAGCCTGTTGCTTTAGAAACTCTAGAGCTCTTGAATTATCTTTGAAAAAAGCAAGCCCTTCGACTAAACGTACTTTAGTATAAGTTTGAGTTGTTTTCTCATACATTGATATAATCACACCAGGAGCACTGGTGCCCAAACCAAGCCACCATGCAGGAGTATCTGTAGGATGTCGTTGAGAAATGACGTCTTGAATTGCTTCTTCTATTTCTAAGTCTGTTTTAGCAAAAGAAACTGAAACTAATAATATCAATAGAACACAACAAAACCACTTATTGAACATAAGGATTATAATTAATTATACTACCTGAGTTTGTCGAGAAAATATTTCCATCCCCTTGTCCAAAACTATTATAATTTTTCGATGTCCACCACATGATATGATTAAATTGACACTCTGATTTATCTGAACAAAACGGGTTATTTGTATATTGTGACGCCGTGCATACGGGGGTGATTGAGACCTAAAAAATGTCCCATTTCATGACTCACAGTGCTGCCCATATCAATAAAAGCGGCTTCTTGTAACCCAATTGAACAATCACTGCCTGGTGTACAATTTGGATTATAAGTACTTAGTTTATTTAAACTAGCAAATACTGCACCACTAGATCCTGTGCCATTTACCATAGCTCCAGGAATACCACCTGCCATTCCTAAAACAGTGCCAGTTCCAGTATATGTAATACTGGTTGCTAAAAAAATATTTACGGCTTTCGTTTCCGTACTAGCACTTACTTGCGCACTGCCTGCTTGAAAAAGCTTATAAGCGTCACTCGTGCTAATAGTTGCATAACTATCACCACCATTTTCACAAGTCCATTCATAGACATTTATCGTGCCCAGTTTTATAGCAGTAGATGCAGAATTTTGTGTATAGTAATGATTGTAAACGTGAGTAAACAATGCATCTAAATTTTGCTTACCCTTATCAGTACGTGATTGATTAATAACTTTATTGCCTACAAAAATAACATTTATATCTAAAGCTCCATTTGATCCGGATCCTGTATTGCCATCTTTTTTCCTAATTATGGTTAATTTAACACCAGCAGAATACGAATCCCCAACAGTTGAGTAATTTGAAGCCAAAAGAATATATTTTGCCGTATAAGTACCTGTACGAAGTTTTCCACCACTAAAAAAGTTACCAGGAGAAGTAGCAAATGCACAACTCGGAGAACCACTTGACCAATTACACGTAGGAAATACATTTACACTTGTATAATCACTCAATCCAAGATGTTGGTACTGATCCCACCATGTCCTTCGTTCAGAAGCTGTAACACCCAAAAATGCAGAACCACCTGTGCCATCTGGATCAGGTCCGCAGCCTGATTTTGCTGCACAATTGCCACTCGGACAGGTATAAAACCCACTTGTACACCCAGAAATATTGACAAGTTCATTTGTGCCATCGTTTAATGAAATTAAAACCGGATACGCATTTCCTTGAGTCAATTGACTAGTTGGAAAATCTTTTGCCTCAGCAACTAAGGTGACTGAACCATTTGACAAAAGATCCGTACTCATATCAAGCCCGCTAAACGTAATAACATGCGAAGAACTTGCATCATAAGACTGCGCAAGACCAGTTAAGAGACCCTGGCCTGTATAACTTGTTTTATAAACAGCAACACCTGAATCATTGTGATTTGAGTCAGACACTCCAGATATATTTGGAGTCCAAGATGAACCAGTAAGAGCGTCACAACCTGAAACCGTTGTAGTGGGCTCAACAGTGGTCGCTGCTTTTTTACAAGAAGAAATGAAAATAACTATCCCTAAAAAAATTAATATATTTAAGAAAGAACATCTCTCTTTCATAAAAAAGTGGGGTATGCGTCTGTGTCAAAACAGACACCGTCCCCCAAAATCCCTTCTCCCATATTTTACAGGTTTATAACGAACGAGGCAATCC
>JACQAU010000235.1 GCA_016194835.1 Deltaproteobacteria bacterium | reverse complement strand
TCTCACAGAAATTTATTCCAGGATTAACACCCTACTGGGCGGTGGCAGAGAAAAATTGTTTATATAATAAATGTTGGAAAAAATTTAAAACTATTTGGCAAGGCAATGGCACTCTAGGAGAACGCTTATATAATATTTACAATAAACTTATAAAAAAATATTCTTATGTAATACTAATAGGTGCTGACTGCCCTGAGCTCAGTACTGCAGAGTTTGTATGTGCATCAGGAATATTACAACTACAATCCGACTTAAAAAAATATGTCATTGGTAAAACTTATGATGGAGGTTTTTATCTGTTTGGAGCAAATTTCAGAATTTCAAAAAATATTTGGACATCTATACCATATAGTCATCCTCAAACCGCAAAGTTATTAACTAAAAAACTTGATAATTTACAAGCTCAAAGCTTCCAACTTCGCCAATTGAGAGATATAGATACTATCGAGGATGCACTATATTATTTATGCCAAACGCCATACTACTAATACTATCATTATTTATTTTCTTAAAAAGTCACATACTCGTGGCGGATATGCCAACACAAACCCAGATTCTACCCACAATTATTATTGAAGATGAAACACCAAAGAAACAAACCAAGACTACAGATGTTCCGTCAGGAATTGGCTCAAAAAACATTGATTCCACAACAAACACTCTAGGCATCGAACTAAAGAATATGGAAAATATTGACGAACTTCAGAGTTTTAGAAGTTTAGATCCTTGGCTTTTAACGCCATTAACAAACCATTACACACAAATTGACGGAGATTTTTCATGGGATCAAAAACTAAGAGCTAAATATTATAAAAAATCCACCAAATCATTAATAGAACTAGAAAGCGGATATTTCAGAGATAGAAAAAAAATAAATTTCTTAGACAACCATCAAACAATTTACGACACTAGTGACGATTTTGAAAACTCTTACTTTAATAATAATGACCATGTATTTGGCAAGATACATGGTCACTCTCCCACTTTTGCTTACTTATTCGAAAGTGACTTTAAAAACGAAATTTTACACCTTGGACCATCAATACCTGGAGAAAAAAAGCAGTTTCAGAGCGGGCTGAGTTCTAAACTTAAACTTGGTTCAATTAAACTTGCACCATATTTACAAATTAAACAGCTAAAATATAATGCATTTGATGTTATGAGCTCTTCAAATAAAACCAACACTTATCAGTTAGGCATACAAGCTGAAACCCAATTATTTTTACAAATATACTTGAAAGCTAGTTTTTCTAGAGAAAACTTTTATCGTCTTTATTATGACAATTCACAGTTACATTTTTTTAGAAATGACTTTAAACTCTCTGGCAAACAGGATTTAATTTTTTCTTGGATTGAACTCTTACCTTATTTAGATCTAGAATTAACACAAGATATATCTCCTTCACTTTCTGAAACAACTGGAATATGGGGTGGTGGTTTCAAAATCTCAAGTACCACTGAGGAATCAATTGGAATGAGTTTGAAATTAAGAAAATTTTCACAAATTCCAACACCCACACAAAAATTTGGAGATGGTGGAGTGTTAGCTGCATCATCTCCACTCCCTCCAGAAACCGGAGTGCGCGCGGCATTTGGACCATGGTGGAAAACAGATCAAGACCAGATTGAACTATATGCCTTTTTGGAAAACACTCAAAACTCACCCATGCAGATTGCCTCTACTCCATCACAGATAAAAACTATGCCTTTGGGAAAAACTCAAACCAATGGCATAGAACTAGAAATAAAAACTCATGTTTGGAGATTTGATATCTCAAACAAGACAACATTGCAAAAAGCTATCAATACCTCAGAAATCACATGGCAAAACGAAAAACATATACCTGGGAGACCAGATCTAACCTCAAACCTTGATATTCAATATAAACAAAAAAGCTTTAAATTTGGATTAAACACTTTCATACAATCAAAAAGTAGCCTGGATTTAGCTGATTTATGGGAAAAACCTAAGCAGATTTTACTTAGTCCGTTTATTAGCTATGGAAAGCAGGATTGGGAGTTGAAATTACTTATTAAAAACATATCTCTTACAAAAAACAACCCTATACCATTCGGTTGGACTGGACAAACAGCTCCAAACTTATTAGAAGTAGAAAGCAACAATATGGAAGTGAGGCTATTATGCGAAATTATTTTGTAAAAAATATTATACTGTTTTCTGTTCTAATTGTATTTTCACCAAACTGTGCAAAAGTAAGCACAGTTCAAGAAAGTTTAACAAAAATAAAAACACCAGAGGATTTTCACACAAGGCATATTATACAACATAAAGGTCTTTGGCTTGCGCTTTCAACCCCACCCGACACTGGTAAACTTGCAAGAATTGATTTACAAACTTTAGATATAAATCAGAACGTTCTCCCTATTCCTTCAGATGTGCAGATTTTTAACGATAAAGGAGAATACTTATTTTTACTGAACAGAAACCACGATGACTCTCTTACACTACTAAAAGGAGCAAATGCCGAAGTTGTCGCTACTTTTGCTTTTATAGAAAAGTCAAATCCACAAGCAGTCTCTAGGGATCAACTGGATAGGATTTGGGTTACATTTTATGATAAAAACTTTGTACAAGTATTGTCTGCGGATCTAAAAGAAGAAATAAAAAACATAGACCTCTCTAAATTAAGAGATGACACCAACCAAGCTTTAGTTGATTCAGATGGTTTTGCAGAGCTATCGAGTCTTACTCATTACGGAGATAACAAAATGGCGATATTAGCGCAAAGACTTGAAAGAACAAGAGAAGGCTTTCGAGCCAACTCACCCAGTGGTCTTATTTATATAGATATTTTTTCATTTCAAACAAAATTGGATCTCTTAGACTTACTTAACCCACTAGCGATTTATTCAGACAATAAAAATCTAATTATTTACGGAGCAGGCGATCAAAGTGGTAAAGCATCGCCAGAAAACCAAAGGGGAAGCAAATACAAATATACCGAAGGAGCTGTAAATCCCACAATCCAACAATTTGATACGGTAATATTAGACGTCCACAAAGCTAACTACAGTGACATAAGTGCATTAATTACTTATCAACCTGCAAAAAACGAATACTGTATTCGATTTGATAATAAAAATATTTATTGCGAAACAGGAGATTATGTTTTTAATAAAATAATTAGAGTCGATAATGCACTTTTTGTGTCTTATACCAAAAACAAAAGCTCAGAGCTGTGGGTAATGACTTTAGATGGAAAATTTGTAGTAAAAAATACTTTAGACTTGCCAATTACAGCCATGAGTTTTGGACCATAAAATAGTTTGTTTTCTGTAAGAAAACATCTTACAATGTGGTCATGCAAAACACCAGACCATGGATTATTTTTTTTCCTTTGTGTACTTTTCTCTTATTTTTTTCTTGCTCTGATCAACGCTCTGCCACGACTCCGTGCATACTTTCCTTTACTTCAGAAACAAGCGCAATGGAACTGGGCATTAATAACAAAGACGCAAACTTAGGTGGAGACGAACTGGCACAGTCTTTTAAGCTGAGCGAAGACAAATCAATCTCAAATGTACTCTTAAAATTGCAACTCATTGGTTTTACAACTACAAGTCCCATTGGTTACAAAATTGCGCTCAAAATCGAATCAAATAGTGCAGGAGCACCAAGTGGGACCGAAGTAACCAATGCAGACTCCTATATAGACCTCACACAAATGAATACTGCTGCTGCTTTTTATGCTTTTTCTTTTTCTTCAGCCGTATCGCTCACCAAAGACACGGCGTATTGGATTCGCATCCGAGGAACTTATCCTTCCTCAAAAGATAATTTTGTCAAATGGATAGCTTATAACGGAGATAGTGGATACAGCAATGGACAAGCACTGTATGAAACTGCGATCAGTAACAACTGGAGCTCACAAAATATAGGTGATCTTAGGGACTTTGTTTTTCAATTGGGGTGCAATTAAAAATGAAATCAGGAAGTATTTTTGTAGGTTTAGCAGCTGTTTTGTGGGGAACCGATACACTAGCCCGCTATCCACTCACTAAGTTTTTTGATCCCTTATTTATAGTGTGGCTAGAACACCTGGCAGGTCTTTTACTGATACTGCCACTAGTGATTTGGAAACATAAAAATGAGATTTTCAAACTCAAGCTTAAAGAAGTGTTTGCGATAATTATTTTTGGCATTGGTGGAGCTGCCATTGCCAATATTTTTTACACTACCAGTCTAAAGTTTAGTGGAACAGCTGTTTCTATTTTAATTGTAAAATTGCAGCCACTATTTGTTTTATGGAGTGCATTTTTATTTTTAGGAGAAAAACCCACAAAAAATTTTTTCCCTTGGGGCATTGTCGCAATCATTGCAGCAATATTGTTAAGCTTTCCTGAACTTGACTTTGACTTCAAAAGTAAAGGCGCACAAGATCACATCAAGGGTGTATTATATGCTTTTTTGGCTATGGCTATTTGGGGGTTTTCAACAGTAGCTGGAAAATATTTTCTATATAGACATTCGGCTTCTGTCACTACTTTGTGGAGATACTTAGCAGCTACTTTGTCGCTTGGAGTAGTTTATTTTTTAATAAACAAAGGAAATGCAACACCATGGGGACTGGTTTTTTCAGCTCATACTCTGCCATACTTGCTTTATCTAGCCAGCATTGCCGGAGTTGTAGCAATGGGAATTTATTATAAAGGACTCAAACTAATCCCAGCCAGTAAAGCTACGTTTGTGGAACTCATATATCCACTGACTGCTGTTATTCTTAACGTATTTATTTTAAACGCAGAACTGAGCAGCGTTCAAGTAATTGCAGCTGCGCTCTTATTTATTTCTCTTTTATTAATTATAATTCCCAAAAGTAATCCCTAAAGAAGCACTACCAACAAGACCAGTTTTTAAGTTTTTGTACACCAGACTAATGCTTTCCAGTTTCCTGTTGAGTAAGGTGAGTTTGCACCTGAGACTCGTTCGCACACATTGCTTTTGTTATCTTTGCAGCGTTCTAAGCTGTCAAAAATTTGTCTCTCACTTCCTAATGGATATGATCCTTCACAATCGTGACAGGATAACTTTTCTTTTTCTGTTAGATCTT
>JACQAU010000260.1 GCA_016194835.1 Deltaproteobacteria bacterium | reverse complement strand
CTGTCACATCTAAAAACAGCACCTGGACAAAGAATGCGCACAGGCCATGGTTTCGACCTCAATGCCCGCATTTGCACTGACGAAGTGTGGGTTCTTAAAACCACACCAGGTCCCAAAAAAAATGTATCTTGCATGTCTCTAGCAGGATGGTCTTTAGGAATATTGACAGCTTCAAAGTTTAAAAATTCTGTTTCTACTTCAGGTCCAGTCATTACATCAAAACCTAATCTGCTAAAAACTTGTATAAGCTTTCGTGTTGTTTGCGTAACAACATGAAGAGAACCGCGGTGTGGTAATCGCGAAGGAATAGCAGGGTCTATTGTTTTTTCTTTTAATTTCTTTTCTAAAACTTGTTTTTCAAGTTCACACTTTTTGTTTTCTAAAGCTTGATCTATTTCATGTTTCAATTGATTTGCTAGAGAACCGATAGTAGGTCGTTCTGCAGGAGAAAGTGAACCCAAACCTTTTAAAATGTCACTTAAACTCCCCTTTTTTCCTAAATACCGTATCCGGAGACTTTCGAGGTTCTCAAGTAGATTGGTTTGAGAAATTTCTTTTAAAGCCTCTTCCCCTAAAGACTTAAGCTTTGAAATCATGAAATATCTCTAATGTATTGGCGCCAAGGGCCTTACTTGCTCTACAATTCGTGCAAAACCCGCTGGATCCGCAATTGCAATTTCAGAAAGCATTTTTCGATTCAATCCAATACCAGCTTTCTTTAAGGCTGCAATAAACCGGCTGTAACTCAAATCCAAACCTCCAGTTGCTGCCGATAGGCGCTCTATCCAAATGGACCGAAACTCACGTTTTCTCACTCTACGATCCCGAAAAGCATATTTATAAGCACGATCAACTGCTTCGCTTGAGCGTCTAAACTTGTTTTTTCTCCCCAAAACAAAGCCTTTAGCTAGTTTTAATACTTTTTTATGGCGTTTTCGTCTTTTAAATCCACGTTTTGCTCTAGGCATGATTCATTCTCCTATTTTGCTCCATAAGGTAGCGCTTTACAAACCTGTTTGACATCTCCACGAAACACATATCCCCCACGTCTGAGAGCAAGTTTTCTAGCTGAATCTTTATTTCCCAAACCATGTCGTTTACAAGATCTTTTAAATTTTACTAACCCGGTTGCTGTAAACTTAAACCGCTTAGCAAATGCCTTTTTTGTCTTCATTTTCATAGATTAACCTTTCAGAGTCCACTAAAGTAGTCAACTTACTGTCATTTGCCCGGTTCGTCAAGGGGGTTAGTGCGTTTTCAAAAATAATGGAGAAAGTAATTTTACTAAGTCTTTGTCAAAGTGGGAGTTTTCTTTTTGTATGATTTTTATGGCTTGAGGTACGGTATAAGCTGCACGAAAAGGTCGATTGCTAATAAGAGCACTAAATGCATCAGCAATTGAGACAATTTTAGCCGGATAGTATATTACGGATCCTAAAAGCCCATTGGGATACCCTTGGCCATCCATTTTTTCATGGTGTTGATATACAATGTATCTTACCTCATCAGAGAGGATAGGAGTTTGTTCGATCATATTGAGGCCTAATTTTGGGTGTGTTCTAATTTCCTTCCACTGTGCAACTGTGAGTTCTCTAGGACTATTGAGAGTTTCTTTTGGGATTTGTGTGCAGCCAATATCATGAAGAAATCCTCCCATTCCAATTGTTTCTAGAAATTTTTGTTTAAATTGACCCGATGCTTTTGCAAGAAGCATACTAAAAATAGCCACAGCAATTGAATGGTAGTAAAGATATTCGCCATGAGAAACAAGCTGTAAAATAATTGCTAATGTTTTTGGACTCTCACTCATTAGATGAACATAGTTTCTTACAACTATTTGAGCTTTGGTGGCGGTGTCTTCTTCAATATTGAGTTGTGTAAAAAGTTCAGCCATATTTTGTTCTGTCATATTGAGAAGCGTGGCTATTTTCTTTTCAGTAGTGGCGCTGGGGTCATTAATGATTGAATCCACGGTTACAGAAATGAAATTTTTATAGGCGCTTTCGTCTTCAACGTGGATATAAAGTTCTTTTACTCCTTTGTGTATGTACTGAGCTAGTCTTTTATAGTCAAGCCCAGTTGTTTTGGAAAATATATGGGCCATATTGTCGTCTGAAATTTTTAAGTAAATATCAAAGCTAATATCACGCGTGACATTTCTAAGGATATGAATATCAATTGCTTTAAACTTTTCTTTAATATTTTTTGTTTCTGCTTGCATATTGCTTCATGTACTTATCGGAGTAACGATACTTTATTGTAATATCGTAACCTGTTGTTTTTATTGACTAGCGCAAGTTTTTTTAATTACCAGGTAAAAATTACCGATAGGCCCATAGGAGTATTGAGTGGGTGCAAGAATGAAATTATTTTGTCATATTATTTTTATTTTATTACTATTCCAGCCACTAGCTTTGTCTGAAGATTTTGTTGTTTATAATGTACAAAAAGCCTTAAGTTTCGGTAATGATGAGGTTTTAGAAAAGGACTACTTCATCAACATGGGGCATCAAAACGGACTTAGAGTTGGATCTATCCTAGATGTGTATCGCAAAATATCCAGTTATGATGTGAGAACAGAAAAGCTTTATTTGAATGTTACTTTTCCCTTTGCTCGTTTAAAAGTCATTCATGTAGAAAATCAGCTTGCTATTGCTCGATTAGAAAAATTTCTACCTCCCGAAAAAACCCCGGTTTTTTTCCCTCCTGGAGTTATGGCAGGGGACATTGTGAAGAAGGCTGAGTAAAATTTTATATAACTCGTTTTTTTGTCAATAGATCCCAGTTTGCAGAGGGCTTTATCTCATGTTGAGCATATTCTCTTAAGATATAATTAATAAGAGACTGATATGGGATGCCCATAGTTTTTGAAATTTTTTTAAAGTAATTGAATACTCCTATGTCTAGCCTCATAGTTATAGGCTTTTTGAGCATTTTTAAATATCTTGGAAAGGCTGGCTTTAGTTTTAAAAAATCGTATTCTTTTCTCATTTTTATTCTCCTAGAAGAATTTTTGCTTCATTTTTAGTAGCTTTTCTAGCGGATATAATTCGTACTAGTTTTCCATCTTCGCTTTCACAGTG
>JACQAU010000259.1 GCA_016194835.1 Deltaproteobacteria bacterium | reverse complement strand
AAACAAACGTATCAGTTGGCGATGTTTTCTTAATATGCACAGACGGGCTAAGTGCACAAGTTGAGGATAGCCAAATTTTAGAAATCGTGCAAAAAGACTTATTTGAAGAAGATAATTTAGACAAAGCCAACCAAAGCTTAATTGATATAGCTAATGCACATGGAGGCGAAGATAATGTCTCTGTTATTTTAATTAAGGTATTAGGTTATGAACACTAATCGTTTTTATACTATTTTGATAGTCCCGGAGAAAACATCAAAGGTAAAGAAAATCATCGTACCTAGCTGGCTCTTTAGAGGTTCCATACTGGGTGCTTTATTTTTATGTGTGCTTATTTTTCTGATGGTCTATGACTATTGGTACGTAATGAGTGAAATCCACTTAAATAAAGAACTTAAAACCGAAAACCTTCGCCTCCGCCAGCAAGTACAACTCTACAAAAGCAAAATGAATACAATTGATAACACATTGGATCGCATTAAGACTTTCTCTACCAGACTTAAGATGATTACAAATATCGAAGATCACGCTTCCTATGACAATAAAAATTTACAAATCAAACTACCTGACGCATCCACCAACATTGAGCTTACAAAGACTACTACTGACCAATCTGAAAACCAATCTCAAAGCCTGGCAGAGCCGGAATTTGACACCTGGTTTTTAAAAGTAAAGCAAGAAAGCATTGGATTAGAACAGGTTTTACAAGACCAATATGAACTTTTAGCCGATAAAAAAGCCTTTTTATCAGCCTGGGATTGTGTTGTTTTCTGACACAAAACCGGGTTATGGTCAAACATTGATTATTGACCACGGATACGGACTTGAAACATGGTATGCCCATGTAAAAAAATGTCTCGTTAAAAGAGGACAAAAAATAAAACGAGGGCAGGTAGTCGCTCTTTTAGGCAATACTGGCCGCTCAACTGGTCCACATTTGCATTATGAAGTAAGAGTACATGGCACGCCAGTTGATCCTTTGACTTATATTTTAGAAAACTAGAGATTGTAACGTAATGAAAATTCAAAACATAATCAAAAAAATTTTTGGTACACAAAATGAGAGAGAATTAAAATCAATTGCGCCCATTGTTGATCGTGTAAATCAATTGGAACATACAATCAAACCGCTTACAAATGATCAACTAAAAGCGAAAACAGCCGAATTCAAGGAACGCCTGAGCCGTGGTGAAAACATAGATAATCTTTTACCCGAGGCATTTGCCACAGTCAGAGAAGCAGCTTGGAGAACTTTGGGGCAACGTCACTATGATGTGCAAATCATAGGAGGGACCATTTTACACCGCGGTAAAATTGCAGAAATGAGAACCGGCGAAGGAAAAACGCTAGTTGCTACTTTATCTTGCTATCTGAATGCACTCGAAGGAAAGGGTGTTCATGTTGTAACAGTCAATGACTATTTAGCCAAAAGAGACTCAGCTTGGATGGGGCAGATCTATAGTTTTTTAGGTCTTAGCACAGGAGTCATTGTACATGGCCTGACAGACCAACAACGAAAGATGGAGTACGGTAGCGATATCACGTACGGCACTAACAACGAATTTGGGTTTGATTACTTAAGAGACAATATGAAATTTCGCATCGAGGATTATGTCCAACGCGATCTGCATTATGCAATCGTAGACGAGGTGGATTCAATCTTAATTGACGAAGCAAGAACGCCATTGATTATTAGCGGACCATCTGAGGACTCTACTGATCTCTATTACAAAATCAATAAGCAAATTATTTCAGACGGAGGATTAATCAAAGAAACAGACTATACGGTAGACGAAAAATCAAAAACTGCAGCACTCACTGAAGTCGGCGTCGAAAAAATGGAAAAACGCCTTGGACTAAAAAACCTATATGATCCAATTCACATCGAAACTTTACACCATGTAAACCAGGCTTTAAGAGCGCATGTTTTATTTAAACTTGATGTAGATTATGTTGTGAAAGAAGGCGAAGTGCTTATTGTAGACGAATTTACTGGTCGTCTCATGCCTGGGCGACGGTGGTCGGATGGATTACACCAGGCAATCGAGGCCAAAGAAAACGTAAACATCGAAAATGAAAATCAAACGCTAGCCACGATTACTTTTCAAAATTATTTCAGGATGTATAAAAAATTAGCTGGTATGACTGGTACCGCAGATACAGAAGCTACGGAGTTCAAACAAATTTACAATCTAGATGTAACCGTGATTCCAACAAATAAATCTATGATAAGAGCAGATCACAGTGATGTAATTTATAAATCACAAGAAGCAAAATTTAAAGCTATTGCACAGGAGATTAAAAAGCTTCATGAAAAAGGACAACCTATTTTAGTAGGTACAATTTCTGTCGAAAAATCAGAACTCCTGGCAGCTCTTATTAAAAGAGAGGGTGTAAAACACAATGTTCTTAACGCAAAGCACCATGAACGAGAAGCTGATATTGTAGCTCAGGCCGGAAGGCGCGGGGCTGTTACAATTTCGACCAATATGGCAGGACGAGGCACAGACATTGTACTTGGAGGCAATCCCGAAGTCTTAGCTCGAAGTGAAACCGGAACACTAAAATCCAATGCAACGCTCGAAGAAAAAGAAACTTGGCAAAAAACTTATGAAGCCAACCTAAAAAAATGGCAGGCCATTTGTGCACAAGAAAAAGAAGACGTTATTAAAGCAGACGGGCTTTTTATTTTAGGAACCGAAAGACACGAATCACGCCGCATAGATAACCAACTTCGCGGACGATCTGGACGACAAGGAGATCCAGGAGAAAGCAGATTTTATCTGTCTTTTGATGACGATTTGCTCAGAATTTTTGGTCAAAGTGACATTTTAAAACGCACCGTGCAAGCAATGGATGACGATGTTCCAATTGAACATCGCTGGACCACCAAAGCAATCGAAAACGCACAAAGAAAAGTAGAAGGCCATAATTATGATATTCGTAAGCATCTTTTAGAATATGACAACGTAATGAATCAACAGAGAAAAGTCATTTACTCTTGGCGTAGAGAGGTGTTGGCAAGAGATAATTTAAGAGAAATGCTTTTCTCGATGGTCAATGAAATCTCAGATGCGATAGCACAGGATTTTTTTCCAAAAGGCAAGCTTAAGCGAGTCAATGGTCAAGCACTATTAGATGCAAAAGAGCTCAATGATGCAGTTTTAACTATGCTACAAGTGCCTGCTGGAATTTCAGAACAGGATATCGCCCCTTTCAATGACAAGGGTTTAAAAAACTTGATCATCAAACTTGCAGAGCAAGCTTATACTTTGAAAGAACAAATCATAAATCCATCTATTGTGAGGCAACTGGAAAAAATGATTTTTTTGACTACGATCGACACGCTATGGAAAGACCATCTTTTAGCAATGGATCATTTGAGAGAAGGAATAGGACTACAAGGCTATGGCCAAAAAGATCCTTTGATAGCCTATAAGAAAGAAGGTTTTAGATATTTTGAGATCATGATGAACCAAATTACTTCAGATGTGGTAAGAAAACTTTTTGCAGTTCAACTCGGCACGCAGCAGATGTACCAAGAAGAACTACAAGAAGAACTTCAAGACAAACAAGGTGAGGGCCATGCTCCAGAAGTAAGCGAATCTGCTAATTTTGATTTAGGAAAATTTGTAAAACAGCCCAGACAAATGACACTCACGCGCGGCAATTTGCCTGGAACTCAAAGAGCTGAAGCACCGCAACCAATACGCTCTGGGCCTAAAGTAGGCCGCAACGATCCATGCCCGTGTGGTAGTGGCAAAAAGTATAAAAAATGCCACGGAAGTTAAGTGTATATGATAGTCTGACCTCATCTCTTACTAGCCAAAGCATTTTTCTTGTAGCAGGCTGATCCTCTACTGTTGACCCCTGATCAATCCCAAACCCTTTTGCACCCATAGCGATCAAACTGAGCATCATGAGCGATGACACCCAACCCTTCGATCAAAGCCTGACCAATTAGGAGACGATCAAATGGATCTTTGTGATGCCAAGGAAGGTGAACGGCTTTTTCAATATGAGAGACATCGATCTGTAGAAATAAAAAACCAAGATCATCAATCAAAAGATCTTTATATTCGATAAGATTTCTTTTAAAAATCAACTTTCCCAAAGAGGATTTGATTCCAATTTCCCATAAGCTCACTGTGCTAAAATATATTTGATTAGAAGATGACACAAGAGCACTCGAAGCGGTTTTCGGGAGCTTATCACTTCCTGCAAAAATAAGCGCTTGAGTGTCTAATAAAAATTTCATGTGTATGCCTCAAAACCTTCGGGAATTTCTTGAAATCCAGGGAGTATTTTAATATCTTTAGCAAAACCCAGCCTACTTCTGTTTTTTTTCCGTAAGGGAACCACTTTGGCAACTGGTTCTCCACGAAGCATTAAAATAATTTCTTCGCCTGCACATACTTTTTCAACTATCTCTGAAAGTTTTGTTTTAGCTTCATACATATTGTAAGCTAGGTTACTTGATCTTTTCATGATAGACCTCCTCTAAGCCTAATTATAGACTAGACTAACTAGACCTTATTGTCAATCTTAAAATTGAGAACTAAACGCGGATGGGACCCCGAACACATTAGGCGTTCGCTGACCCTTGTGGTAGTGGTAAAAAGATATAAAAAATGCCACAGAGCTTAAATCTTATGTTACACTAAGTCTGTGCAAGAGAAAAAAGATGACCTCACTGGTCTAGTAGAGTATTCAAAAAAATTAAAAAGCGGTGGTGAGTCTTTAACTCAATCACAAGTCGCTACAACCGCTCACGTATCTTCCTTGTCTCCCATATCTGGCGCACAGCCCCAGATAACCACTACTATTACAACAACAAGTGAATCACAAGTTACTGAGTTTCAGACAGCAGTTGAATTAGAAACTCAGGATCCAATCACAAATCTTAGAGAGTTTGCCGATCAAGTCTCAATCGGAAAACCAAACATCGAAGCTGCTGATCCCTTTCATTTGGTTATAGAGGGAAAACTCACACTTTCTGAAAAGGGTAAAATTATTGATCTCATTGAAAAACATAAAATAGGCATTGAAAAAAAGGATTTAGAATTTCAGTTAGACAGTGGTAGAGTGTTAATCCCCAGAATTAGTGAATATGCGGGAGTTCTCATAGTACAAGCCCTGAGGAGTTCACAAGCAGTTTTAAAACTAAGCCCTGTTAGTGAAGAATCCAATGACATATCTTCTGTTGTGCGTTCAAGTGCCAAAAAAGCAACTCCTGAAATTCAATACGTAGCTGACGAGCTCGATCATCCTGCAGAAAACATACCTATAACACAAAACTCGTCACTACCGGGTTTTATTCCATACGAATTTATTGACCAGATGATTGTAACAGCCACCATAAAAACCAGTGTTGTCGAAGCCATGCGTTCAGCAGAGTATCAAGAAGTGCTAGAAGCTTTAACAAGAGAAATGAAATATAGGGCCTACCGAAAAGACGCTCAAGCGATTTTAGATTTTGAGATATCACTAACTCCACTGTCGTCTCCAGACTCATATAAATTGACACTTATTGGACTTGCTGTTAGAGCACCAAAAAAGAAAAAATAGTCAGATTTTCTGCTGAGCTGCAATTAGCTGCAACGCTTTTGTTTTAAATTCTGCCAGACCACGTCCGAACCAGATTGCTCCTAAAATACAAATACAGCCGCCCATCATCAATGTTAGAGGAGCGCCAATAGATTTTGCCAAAGCACCTGCGAACAAAGATCCAAAAGGCATCATTCCTGTAAAAACCATAATATAAAAAGACATCACCCGACCCCGAAGTTGATTCGGTACCATTGCTTGGATTAGAGTATTTGTAGATGCCATTTGGATAACCATAGTAAAACCTGTTATCAAAAGAAAAATACAAGACAACCAGAAAATTTTAGATTGCGAAAATATAATCAAGCTTAATCCAAAACCTATGCTTGCAAACGTTATCCATTTACTCAAGCCTCGAATGCTCATTTTCATAGCTAATGACAGTGCACCCAAGAGTGCTCCTGCACCAGCCATGCTCATTAGGATACCCAAGCCACTTGGACCCGCTCCAAGAATATGATCCGCAAAAATTGGCATTAATACCATATAAGGAACGCCTACAAGATTTACAATTCCCATTAAAATTAATAAATTTCGTATTGGCTGTGCTCGTATGACAAACCTGAATCCTTCTACTATTGAAGTCAACTGCAATGAAGAAGAATATAATATCTTCTGTGTTTGGAGTTGCATTAATAAAAGCGCAATCAAAATAGCAACATAGCTTAGTGAATTTATAAAAAAACACCACCCTTCTCCAAACAAAGCCACCAAAATACCGGCTATAGCAGGCCCAATCATGCGTGTGCCATTAAAGAGAGATGAATTAAGTGCAATGGCATTGACAAGGTCTTGTTTTCCTACCATTTCGATAACAAAAGCTTGTCTAGTAGGCATATCAAAACCATTCACCACTCCAAAAAGTATGCCTAAGATTAAAATATGCCATACCTGAATAATGCCCATTAAAGTTAAAATAGATAAAATAAGAGCTAATACCAAGGAACTTGCGTTAGTAATATAGAGCATTTTACGTTTATCATATTTATCTGCAAAAACGCCACCAAGTGGTGAAACAATAAAACTTGGGATTTGACTGGCAAAACCTACTAACCCAAGTGTCATTGCTGAGTGTGTTAAACTATAAACGAGCCAAGATTGAGCTACCGACTGCATCCACACACCAATTAGTGAAATAAATTGGCCAATAAAAAACAATCTATAGTTGCGATGGTGGAGTGAACGAAACATGAATTCAATACGGTTTATTTTGCTCATGAAATTAATCCGATTTTAGCATGATTAATACTTCTTCTGTGGTAATATTTCTACAAATAACATCTTTGAACTTTGTTTTTTCTCCGCGTAGAAGTTGAATATTTTTTATTTTTAATTTTTTTTTCAGAAAGCAAATAAGTTCTTTATTAGCTGCGCCGTCAACTGGTGGTGCGGCAATACGAATTTTAAGTCGATCTCCTATTGTACCTACTATTTTTGTATATGATGTTTTTGGTTGAATTTGTAATTTCAAAACAACACCTTCTGAGTTGTGCAAAATCCATTCTGGTATTGTAATTAGAGACACACAATATAAGTATCAAATTTTATATCAATCTGGGAAAAAATATTAATTTATGCTATAAGGAAAGAACTGGGGACGATCCGGCTTCGACGGGAGTTCTGCATTCCCAGATGCATGCCGAGGTGCCGTCATGGCCTCGTTAAAAAGGCGGCAAACTGTAATTGCAGAAGACAATTACGCACTCGCTGCTTAATTATAAGCAG
>JACQAU010000258.1 GCA_016194835.1 Deltaproteobacteria bacterium | reverse complement strand
TTGGAAGGCTTATGGACATCGCAATCCATGATGGCAGACAAAGTGCTCCAGCATTAAAAATCGGTATTTGTGGGGAACACGGTGGAGAACCGTCTTCGGTTGAGTTTTGTCACAAGCTTGGATTGGACTATGTCAGTTGCTCACCATTCAGGGTGCCAATAGCCAGGCTCGCAGCAGCACAAGCGGCTATTAAAACAAAAAAAGAACACACTAAGACAACAAAAATTAAGAGAAAAAGATAATTCTTTATTTTCACATGACTTGACAAAAATAGACTAGTACACATCTCTTATAGTAGAGGAGTCTTAAGCAATGCCTATGTATGAGTATGAGTGTCTGACATGTAAGAAAGTACATGAAATCATGCAGAAATTTTCTGATCATCCACTTCAAGAATGCCCTGATTGTAAATCTCCAGTTAACAAGCTAATTAGTTTAAGTTCCTTTTCACTTAAGGGATCGGGTTGGTACGCAACTGATTACCGGCGCTCCAATAAAAAAAAGGAAGAACCTCCAATTTGTCCAACCACCAATAAACCATGTGGCTCAGCCAAGGCCCCTTGCACTAAATCTTAAGTATTGTACTTCGTTTTTTTCTTTCATAGTCTAGTTTCTGCGTAAGCCAAAGTTTAATTAATGGTTGTCTGGAAACTCCAGCTCGTTTTGCCTCTAAATCAAGTTGAGCAATCAACCATTCGGGTAAGTCTAAATTTATTTTTCTAATCTTAGGCATGACTAGTTTTCCATATTTTTCAAATACTATGCCTAAATCTTCTGTTTCTAAATAATCATCCATTTCACCAGAGTTTTTGAATGAGGTTCTTAAAAAAAACTTCTTTTTCGCCATCTCTTGCTCTCCTTATACTGATGATCCGTATCTTATTGTTTCTCCTTGTCCAAATAGCTGTGTAAACTTCAGACACTACATAACCTATCGTTGCCCCTCTATTTTCACCTCTTTTGCCATAAGCAATCCCTTCTACTACCAAATGCACACCCTGCCAAATCTCTAATCCCTCCCTAAAGGAAATCCCATGCTTTACTTTATTGTTGTCCGATTTTAAAGAATCCCACTCGAAGCCAGACATAGTATATAAAGTATACCTTTTTAGTATCTTTGTCAACGAAGCAATATGAGGCATCACTTCGCGGCGGGTGTCTATATATAATTATTTCAATGCCTTAAACCAACATGTGGGGCGTAGCCCTACTGTATATCCACTAACGGACATACATGAATATTTTGCTGCTTCTAGCTCTGCTTCTATAGTGTTATTTCCAGTTGCAGTTTGTTCATTTTTTCCTGGAATTAATTTTGAATCAAAACCAGCCAAACAAAGCGCTCCACCAAAATAAGTATCTAATCTGCATTGTGCTTGTGGGTGATAATCATATGTTTCAGTCACAACCTTAGTATCAGGAGTTTCAAACTTTGGTTTCCCGGAACTACCTAAAGCAGCCATCAAATTTGCCAAGGACTGCCCCGCCAAACCATTTCTATAACAAAGCTTTTGCTCTAAAGGCGTATTCCAAACTTTATCACAATTTTTTTGTACAAATTCAGGAACCACTTCACTATCAATAGGATTTTCCCAAGGTGTGTTTACAAATGCTGTCTTTGCGCATACAGAAGTAGCAAAATAATCTGCCTGACCTTCAGAGGCTGCCCACAGATTGGATGATTTATAGAAAAAATACCCACCAAAATGATGTCCTAATTCATGACACACTACTAACGCAAATCCATCTGGTGTGAGCTCAGCTCTTCTAGCCAGCCCGCCATACATGTAAACAGTCCAATCTTTTTTACTTTGATTTGCATATGCATTAACTACTCCACTTGTCCAATTTTTATCAGCACTCAATTTAGCTCCGTGCAGTTCTGCCCATGGCGCCCACAGAGATATGACATGATCTATGATTTTGTTAAACAACTCTTCTGTAATATTATTAACTATGCGCACATCATCTAAAAGATGAAGCGAATTTGGTGGAAGCGTCGTGGCAAAGCCTTTATAGCCCTGTAAGCTAAAAAACAAAAACAACATTAACACTAAAAATCCTTTTTTATTCATTTTAGAACTCCTTTTCTATAATTTATTATTATTTATTAAATATTAAAAAAATACAAATACAAAATTACATATCCCTACTTCATTGCACAGGTACTTATGCCAAGACAAGGTACTTTTAAGATAAGCACTCAACCTGCCGAAGTAAACCATAGGAGATCTATCTGAAAGGCAGGAGCGTGCGCGTTATTGTCCTCATTACCGACCGTCCCGACCCACCCATTACAGGGTCACGGGTGAGAAATTTTAATCTCTGGCCAACTCTTTCTGACCTTGGACCTGAAATCAAAGTTCTGGGTTTTGATCAGGAATGCAGTACCGGACACACTCCAGCTCCAAGTCTGTTTAAAGGCGAATTTTATTGTCCTGACCGTTCTGCACTTTTACTGCGGACTGCAGATATTTTACTTAATTCTTTTCATCATCGTCCGCGCTCCCAGGCCTTGATGACTCGACTGCAACAATTAATTGACGAATGGAAACCAGACATTATCCACGCCGAAGAACTCAGAATGGGTCGTTTACTGTTAGGTCTAAAACATAAAACTAAAAAATTTAAAACTACCTGTACCCTCCACAATGTCGAATCTGATCTAATTACAGACACAGGATCATCACCATTCACATTCTGCCAATCATTAATCGACTGGCAACACACTCGTTCTTTGAAAAATCTCGAAAAAAATGTCATTAACTCTTTAGATCTCGCGTTTGCCTACTCTGAACAGGACCGGTTACGCTACCAGAACCTGTATCCAAATATAAAATGGAGCGCAACTAGCAACGGGACTCGAGCATCTAATCTCTCACAGCCACTGTCAGCAGAGGGATCTAAGATTTTATTTGTGGGCTCTTTATCCTACAAACCAAATATTGATGGATTATTTTGGTTTATCAATAATGTTTTACCCCTATTATCTAAAGACATCAGTCTCACAGTAGCTGGTTCAAAACCAACCGAAGTTGTCCGAAACACTCTCGCACATTCTAACATCCGATTACTAGATACGCCAAAAGATCTTTATCCAGTCTATACAGAACACACTCTCTGTGTGGTCCCTTTATTCGTAGGAAGCGGAACTCGTGGAAAAATTCTCGAAGCCTTAGCACACAAACGCATGGTGATTAGTACACCACTAGGAGCCGAAGGGCTAAATCTAACGCCAGGACAAGGCATAGTGTTAGCTTCTACACCTAAAGAATTTTCTGAAAAAATTAATTATTTTGTCAAAAATACGCATGAACAACAGTGCTGCGCCAACGATGGACGCGAAACTGTAATACGCGAATATGACTGGAGTATTGTCGCGGCACAATTAAAAGAGGCCTGGGAAAAATGCATATCTTAATAATCAAACTTGGTGCCCAAGGCGATGTAGTACGCACAACCTCCCTAATACCCGGGTTAAAGAAACTATATCCACTCATGCAACTAACATGGGTCACAGCTAAAAATGCACTACCACTTGTCTCGCATCTACCAGACATTAAAAATGTCTATGCAATTGATGATTTTCATCCCACTCTTTACGAACATACTTTGTTTGATTGGGTTATTTCACTTGATGACGAGCAAGAAGCCTGCGCACTTGCTAGCCGCCTTAAATACAAAAAACTCTCTGGTGCCTACGAAGAGACAGGCAAACGTGTTTATACACCAGACCTCGAGGCTTGGTTTGGAATGGGAGTTTTGCGTCCACAAGAAAACGGGGGATTACAGTTTGCAAATCAACTCAAAAAACAAAATCAACACAGCTTTGGCGAGATCCTTTATGAATGCCTCGGACTATCAATGCCAGTTGCACGTCCACAAATTACCATTGGACACTTGCCTCATATGGTTAACACCGATCCAAACCGACTCGTTATTGGTCTAAACACATCAGCTGGCACCCGCTGGAAATATAAAAGCTGGGGCGAAGAACAAACCGTTCAACTAGCAAAGCGTTTACACGACGAACTCTATGCCAATGTATTAATATTAGGAGGACCACAAGAGACCAAACGAAATCAACGCATTGTAGCTAAAGCTGCAAGACCATATGTACTCGAAACCCCATCCAACCTGAATCTGCTAAGCTTTGCAGCACTTATAGCAAAATGTGATTTACTGGTATCAAGTGATTCTCTTGCCATGCACTTTGGTATTGCACTAGAAAAACCAGTCATAGTATTTTTTGGCCCGACTTCATCTGCCGAAATTGACCTATTCGGCTTAGGCGAGAAAGTTGTCACTCCACTACCATGCCACTGCTGTTACTTGAAAAACTGTTCCGTACGCTACCACTGTATGGAGAGCATACCTGTCGAGCGCTTACTTAACGCTGCGGCACGCTGGCTACCCGCAATTCGTAAGGCTGCGTAAATTAAGGTTTTCCAAACATTCGGAAACCCTCTAGAAATCTTTTGACTCTTTTGGTTTAATTATCAATAATAAGAAATTACACGGTTTAAGAGGAACAGAAAGCAAAGATGCAACTAAAGCGCTTAGAAATACAAGGATTTAAGTCCTTTAAAGATAAAACAGTTATTCAATTTGACCATTCCATAACTGGTATTGTTGGTCCAAATGGGTGCGGGAAATCAAATATAGTAGATGCTTTTTTTTGGGTCATGGGAGAGCAGTCCTATAAACACATGAG
Organism: Deltaproteobacteria bacterium; assembly: GCA_016194835.1. GTDB lineage: Bacteria > Bdellovibrionota > UBA1018 > UBA1018 > UBA1018 > JACRAO01. Next base: position 1,192 of record JACQAU010000258.1, on the reverse strand, counting down.
AGGCAATTCGAGCTCAGACTTGATTTTTAATGGTAGCGACAAATATGCGCCCCTGGGCTTTGCAGAAGCCACTTTGGTTTTAGAAGCTGACCCAATCGATAAAGACCCACCCACCGGGGCTACTTCTCAAGATATTCCATTTTTTCTTCGCGCAAAAGAAATTGCAGTTACAAGACGAGTGTATCGCGCTGGCGAAGGCGAATATTTTATTAACGGACTACCGGTTAGGCTAAAAGACGTCCAAGAGTTGTTTATGGATACCGGAGTTGGCACAAAAGGATACTCCATAATTGAACAAGGACAAATAGGCAAAACAGTAAACGCAAAACCAGAAGAGAGACGCATTCTCATCGAAGATGCCGCAGGCATTTCAAAATACAAAGCTAGAAAAAAAGAATCCCTAAGAAAAATCGAAGCTGCCACGCAAAACCTGGCGCGTTTAAGTGACGTTATCCAAGAAATCGAAAAAAATCTTCACTCACTAGAAAGACAAGCTCAAAAAGCAAGACTCTATCGCAAATATAAAGACGAACTATTAAACAAGGAAATGACCTGGGGGAGAAGAAAAAGAAAAGTTCTAGAACTGAAATTAGAAAATTTAAAAAATGAAAAATCTATAATTCATCAAGAAACAGAAGCAATGCGAGCGGAGCTGCAAACAAAAGAAACAGAAATAGAAACACATCGCATAGAAAATCTGGCACTATCTAAGCATCTCGAAGAGATTGGCATGAAAGTTCAAACTTTCTCTAAGGAATTGACAAAACTGCAAAGTGATCTTGAACTTTCAAAAAAACGTCAAGAATATTTTTTAAATCAACTACAAACGCTAGAAACCGAAAAGACGCGTCTTGAAATAGAAACACAATCAGACCAGGCTCTATATCTAAACCAAAAAGAGCTCTCTCAAAAAGAAGACAGCGAATTTCAAATTATCTTAAACCGGCTTAAACACTTAGAAGATCAAACTAGAGAAAAAAGATCTCAATCTGAGGACATTAGAACTAAACGAGATAATTGTCAGAATGAATTGCTGTTGCTACTATCTGAAAGTTCTGAATTAAAAACGAAAATTTCTTCTTGGAAAATAAAACTAGAATCACATGACGAACAGATTGAAAAACTAGAGAACAGAAAAAAAGATTATTCTGAAAAAAATAAAAATTCACTTTTAGAAAAGGACAAAACACAG
>JACQAU010000064.1 GCA_016194835.1 Deltaproteobacteria bacterium | reverse complement strand
GCATTGGCTTTAACATCGTGTCATAATCTGCCGATGTAGCCGATTTAGCCAATTTAGAAGGTCTAGGAAAATCAATGAGCTGGTCCAAATCTATGCCTGCAGACACCACAGAAACTTCTATACTTGGTTTTTCGAAAGAAACCAATCTGCCTTGTACTTTCAAATCATTTCCTGGCGCTTTTAATGTCACCCAAAAACTTTCGATTTGATTTGTAGATACTTTTACAGCTCCGTCAATTTGAGGTTGTGATTTTAAATGTGGAGCCTTGGCTGTAACGTTTTTAAACTGTACCTGTGCTTTATATCCAAGTTGCTGGGCAGATCCATTAATACCAGCCTCTAACGATGCCACACCACCTAGGTCATAACTTTTCAATGAATAGACTAAACTATTCCATGGGTTCAAAGCAATTTCGTTAGATTTGATTGAAAACTCAACTTGTGGCTGATTAAAATTTGCTACAGATCCCTGCACCTTAAATTCTGCATTAAAAAATGTAGCAACTGCCGTAACAGAAGCTTTTTCGAAACTGGATTGCATTTGAGCTTTAAACTGTGCTTTGACTCCTTTTTTCTTTTCAAATAGATCAGGCACAAGAACTTCGATGTCATCAAAATTACCCAATAAATCGATCGTAATTTTATCAAATCTTTTTTGTACAAGTTCTGGTCTAGCGTTGCCGCTAATTCTAAAAGGTCCTCTAATGCTTAAAGTATCTTTAAGTTTCGAGCCATCTATATTACCCCAAATTTCTAACTCTGTAGCTTGCTCTAAAGATATATTTTTTAATCTTAAATTCAAATTTTTTACACTTTGAGGCTCCTTGCTTAAAGTCACATCCCTATAAACCAATAACGCTTGTAAAACTTCTACCCCCAACACCGCTTTTGATACGATACCTGGAAGTTCAAATTTCTGTGGTGTTATTTTCTGGCCTTCTTGTAGTGTTTTTGATGTGTCCACAGCAACGGGCTGTTTCATCAGAGTTAAAACATTAAGACTTCCATTTTTGTCTTTTACAACCGATAATTCTGGTTTTATCATTTTGAAGTTCAAAGTAGGAGCTCCAGATAAAATAGACAAAAAAGGAAAATGAAACCAAGCATCTTTGACAGAAACTATTTGATTTTCTTTTGTATCAAAAAGCTTGAGTCCACCAACCTCAACTCTAATTTGTCCCCAAAGCGACAACGAAAGTTTTCCTAGTTCGAGTTTGCCGTTAATACGTTCATTGACCGCTTGCACAATCTGAGGTCTATATTGATCAACATTTACAAAAAAAGGAACAGCGGTGATTGCAATCAAAATTACCAGACAAAAAACACAAAAACCCAAAAACAGCTTTTTAAGAAGACGCATTATGATCCCCTTTTAATTTTTTCATAAATAAATCCTGAATCACTACTGGATTTGCTTTGCCAGCACTTTCTTTCATGGCTTGACCCACTAAAAAACCTAATATTTTTTCTTTGCATGACAGATATTGTGTCATCTGTACTGGATAATTAGCAATTATTTTTTCTACAATTTGTTCTAAAATATTATTATCACTAACTTGCCTTAATCCCTCGCGATCAATAATTATGCTAACACTATCCCCGTTTTTCCACGCCATAGCAATTACTTGTTTTGCTCCAGTACTCGAAAGCAAGCCATCTTTTACTGCCGTTACAACATCAACAATGTGATCAATTTGCAATTTACTCTGATTAATTTCTATATTCTCGTCATTCAAAAGCCTTGCAACTTCACCTGTTAAAAAATTAGCCATAGGTTTTGATGCATCTAAAATATTCCATCCTTTTAAAACAAGTTTCCGCACTGCTTTTTCAAAAAATAATGCCAAATTCTTTGAGGATGTCAAAACAGAAGCGTCATAAGAAGATAAGCCGAAATCTTTAGCAAAACGCTCCTTTTTTTGCGAAGGCAATTCTGGCAAAACGTTTTTTATTTCTTCAACTAACTCTTGGCTGATCTGAAGTGGTATCAAATCAGGCTCCGGAAAATAACGATAGTCATGAGCTTCTTCTTTAGTGCGCAAAGACAAAGTGATCCCCCGACCAGAGTCATAAGTTCTAGTTTCTAGTATGACTTTTTGACCAGACTGAACCACATCGGTTTGTCTTTTAATTTCATAATCAAGCGCTTTTTCTACAAACCTAAAAGAATTAACATTTTTAATTTCAGTTCTTGTTCCAAATTCTTTTGCTCCCCGTGGCCTAATACTAATATTGGCATCACAACGGAAATTTCCTTCTTGCATATTTCCATCACAAATATCCAAGTAAGTTAAAATCGCATGCAAGCCACGCAAATAAACACCGGCTTCTTCTGCTGAGCGCATATCAGGACCACTTACAATTTCAATAAGAGGAACACCGGCACGATTTAAGTTTACAAGAGAAAACTCGGCCAAGTGAACATTTTTGCCGGCATCTTCTTCCATATGAATTCTTTGAATATTAATTTTTTTCTTTATACCGTCTTTTGTGATGATTTCTAAAAAACCATTTTCACATATCGGATTTTCATACTGACTAATTTGATATCCCTTTGGAAGATCTGGGTAAAAATAATTCTTCCTGGCAAAAATATTTACTAAACTAATTTCACAACCAGTAGCAAGTCCAGCCTTAATGGCGTATTCCACCACTTTTTTATTTAATACCGGAAGTATACCGGGATGCCCGGCGCAAATCGGACAAGTATTACTATTGGCTGGGATTTCTGTTTTTCCAGATTCTACACGCGCCTGGCAGGAACAAAAAATCTTAGTCTCCGTTGAAAGCTGCGCATGAACTTCTAAGCCTATTACAGCTTCATAAACATTAGCCATGATTTATAGTAAATCCTTTTTCAAATGCATTGGCAATGGCAAGAAGTTTTCCATCACCAAAAGCAGGTCCGATCATATGAAGCCCAACAGGAAGTCCTTCGTTATCTTTTCCACAGGGCACACTTAATGCTGGGAGTCCTGCCAGATTTACAGGGATAGTAAAAATATCCATCAGATACATTTGTAATGGGTCTGAAGTTTTTTCGCCAATTTTAAAAGCCGTAGTCGGCGAGACTGGAGACAGTATCACGTCTACCTCATTAAAAGCTTTGTCAAAGTCTTGTTGGATTAGTCTTCGGACCTGGCAGGCGCGTTTATAATAAGCGTCATAGTAGCCGCTTGATAAACTAAAGGTTCCTAAAATAATTCTTCTTTTTACTTCGGCACCAAAAAGTGAACGAGCTTTTTTATAAAACTCAACCAAGTCTTGTTCTGTTTTACCAGGATGGCGTACTCCAAATCTTACAGAATCATATCGCGCCAAATTACTCGAAGCCTCACTCACTGCAATGATATAATAAACTGCAACTGCATACTTTGTATGCGGCAAATTAACAGAAATAAGTTTGGCTCCCTGGGTTTCACACCATTTGAGTGCACTGTGAACAGAGCTGTCTACTCCAGGCTGCAATCCTCCCATAAAATATTCGTTAGGGACTCCAATTTTTAAGTTTTTTAAATCAAATGTTGTTTGTATAAGGTCTGTATAATTTACCTTTTGCGTACACAATGAAGTCGAATCACTGGGATCATGCCCAGCCATTACATCTAAAAGTTTTGCGACGTCTTCTACGGTGTTGGCTAGCGGGCCTACTTGATCCAAAGACGAAGCAAAAGCTACGAGCCCAAAACGACTGACTGTGCCATAAGTGGGCTTCATCCCGACAATACCGCAATAACTGGCAGGTAGTCTGACAGAGCCGCCAGTATCAGTGCCTAAAGCAGCAACGCATAGACCTGCTTTAACTGCAGTAGCGGATCCACCGCTTGAGCCTCCCGGAACTCTATCGTGATGTGTGGGGTGCAATACAGGACCAAATGCCGAATTTTCGTTCGAACTACCCATGGCAAACTCATCCATATTAAGTTTACCTAATACAATAGCTCCTGCGGTTTCTAGTCTTAATACTGAAGTAGCAGTATAGGGTGGGATATAATGCTCTAACATACGAGACGCGCAAGTAGTTCTGACACCTTCGATTGTGAGCACGTCTTTTATACCAATCGGGATACCCAACAAAGGAAATCTATCATGCGGGATTTGGCCTGCTTGAGCCAGAATTTGATCTGCTTTTTTTGCTTGCTGAGTTGCCCGTTCTTCACACAGGGTTAAGTATGCGTTGTGTTTTGAAGCTTTTATTTTCTGAAAATAACCTTTTGTGAGCTCAATGGGAGAAAGAAGTTTTTTGTTATAGGCTTCATGAATTTGTTTAATGTTATTATATAAATCCATATTATTCACCAGAGATAATAGAGGGGACTTTAAAACTATCATAAAGAAGTGCAATTTTAAGAGTCAATGCTTCATCAACTTTAAACATGTATTAGCAAAACTATTTTATGATGGACTAAAATGCAACAGATTTTAACCATAAATTTCATACCAAGATAATAATTTTATAGTCTGCGAAATGTTTCAATGTTTGATATTAACCATTTGATATTATTATATATTTTAATAAAAATATGTTGACACACAGCATGTAAAAACCTATAGTTCGCTTAGTTAAGGGCGTGCTAAAAGGACTTAGCACAACTGGGATAAAAAAAGCCAAAATGAACCTCATTTTGGGGGACTTCAAAAAGGGGCGGTAATCTGTGAAATTTCTAAATATCGCTCCTCATTAGAGAGGGTTTAAAACAAGCACTCGAAAAAATACTAACGAAATGCTCCTTTTATCCTAAAAGACTGCGGTCTTAGGCCATATGAAAAATCTCGATACTCAATAAACTCTTCAGGAATCTCTAGAAAAAATCTAGCCGGTTTTTGAACTAAAATTTCACCCCAAATTCTCCGCATTGCTGCATGAAAAAGATAAAGTCTTTCGCGGGCTCGTGTCATACCCACATAGCAAAGCCTGCGTTCTTCTTCAATTTCTTCACTTGTCTCCTCCCAAATCTTAATGGACGGAAAAAGCCCCTCTTCCATTCCTACCATAAAAACCACGGGAAATTCTAACCCCTTAGACGAATGTAGTGTCATCAAACTTACAAACCCTGCGTCTTGAGAAAATCCATTTTGACTCTCGTCTTCTGGAATGAGCAAAGCCTGTTCTAAAAAAAGTGGTAAAAGTTCTTTTTTTTCTACATCCGACGACACATCTTCCTCAAACTCTTGCAAAACAGTGCTCAATTCTTCTAAGTTTTCAATTCGAGACATAGCCTCGATTGTACCTTCTTGTTTTAGCTCTCTAATATATCCAGTATCTTCTAATATCATCGAATAAAGATCCACCAAGGTAATACAAGGTTGCTCCGATTGAAATTTCTGAATTAGTGACACAAATCCACTAAGTTTCTTAACTACAGAATTACCTAACTCACTTGGATTTTTAAAAACCCCCCAAAGTGATTTCTCTTTTGTTAAAGTCTCACATTTTTCAATAGTCGTTTTACCTATTCCACGACCAGGCACATTGATAATGCGTCTTAAACTAACAGAATCTAAAGGATTCAAAATAACTTTAAAATAAGCCAAAATGTCTTTGATTTCTTTTCGATCATAAAAGCGAAGACCACCAATAAGTTTGTGTGAAATTTTTTCTCTGCGAAATACGTCCTCAAACTGTCTACTTTGAGCGTGTGTTCTATAAAAAATCGCAAAATCCGAATAAGCATATCCTTCATTCTGACAAAGACGCTTTATCTCAGAAACAGCCATGGCTGCTTCTGCCCGTTCATCTGGAAAGTGAATCCTCAAAATAGGCATTCCTTGTGTATTTTCTGTCCATAAAATTTTCTTGTTTCGCTCTCTGTTATGCTGAATAAGATAACTTGCAGCCGAAACAATTGTTTGAGTGGATCGATAATTTTGTTCGAGTTTAATCATTTTTGTTTTTGGAAAATCTTTTTTAAAATCCAAAATATTTCTGATATCAGCTCCACGCCACTTGTATATGGACTGATCTTCATCACCTACTATACAAAGATTTTCATTTCCACCATGAGCACTGGCTGTCAATAAAGACAAAAGTAAATATTGAACACGATTAGTATCTTGAAATTCATCAACATGCAGATAAGAAAAGAATTTTTGATACTTTGTTCGCACTTCTCTGTGATCCCTAAGAACACGAACCATTAAACAAAGAATTTCACCAAAATCCAGAGCTTGATTTTTAAAAAGTTCTTTTTGATAAACCCTGTAAAACTCAACTATTCTGCTATCTACACCACGACACGCCAGATCATCCGGTTCTAACGCGTCACACTTAAATCGATTGATACACGTCTGCAGTGCTTTAGGTGCAAACTGGTTTTGATCTAAATCAAAGTTTTTTTGGATAGACTTTATCAAGCTGAGTTGATCACTATCGTCATAAATAACAAATCCTTTTTCAAATGGAGTGTACTGCAGTTCTTTTCTTAAAACTCTTAAACAAATAGCATGAAAAGTGCCAATCTCTGGAAATCCTATAAACGAAGTTGTATTAATAAGCGCACGTACCCGTTCTTTCATTTCCTCTGCAGCTTTATTTGTAAAAGTAACAGCTAAAATTTGCCATGGCTCGGCTAAGTGTTTTTCAATTAAATAAGCAATGCGTGCAGTGAGCATTCTGGTTTTTCCAGACCCAGCTCCTGCTAAAATCATTAGAGGCCCTTCAGTATGTAACACTGCTTCTTTTTGTGGAGGATTGAGTGTATCTAAAAACGTCATTGTACTTGGTTGGTACTATAATTTTGTCATTCAGGCGAGGGTTTTTAATGAACGACGAACTTCTTCACGCTCATACGCAAAACGCACATTGTAAACAAAAAGGAGGCCTACTATTTTATCATCTTCATTTAGTACTGGTGCACATGGAATATCATCAAATAAACTAGTAGTTGCAGAAAGTTTATCTGTCGATCTCAATGTCCTTGCCATAGAACCAGGCAAAGAACCTGCCAAAAAATCCGAACGATAAAGCAAATCCTTTGCCTCTAAAAGCTTATTAAGAGGGACATGTTCATCTTTTTGATTATTGTCATCCTGATTTTGCCAACTTTCCTCGATCATATCTACGGTTAAAATCCCAATATATTTACCGCGATCACTCACTACTGGCAAAAAAGGATATTTTGTTTTCAGTATCTTTACATAAAGTTCACTAATAGATTCTTTTTCATGGACAATCTCAAAATCAGTTACCATAGCGTCTTGCACTGAAATCGAATCTAAAATAGAAAAAGATCTTCCAGACACCAAAGATAATCCCTTTGCTTCTAAATCTTTGTTAATCAGGGGCGATGTAAGCAACCAAATACGAATTTGTCTAGCCAAAAGCCCAACCATCAGACAAGGAATAAAGACTTGTATTCTTTGACTGAACTCAAAAGTTAAAACTGCACTAGACAAAGGAATACCCAAAACCGAAGACAGAACCCCCACTCCTCCGGCCATTAAAAATAAACCAGAACTTTCAGAACCCACGGGAGAGAAAAAATGATCTACACCAACACCAAGTAACCCACCCAGTGCAAAGAGCGGCCAAAAAACACCTAAGGTGCCAAAACAAGATAAAAACAAAGCCAAACTAGCCAGTAGTGTAATAAAACAAAGCGCTGTCTCTGGCAAAAAACTTTTAGAGAGGAGGATATTCTCCAGTAAAATACCAGGTGGGAGATGAGATGGTGCATGGATACATGCTAGAAGAAAAAGCGCACTTACTCCTAACAAAATACGAAACAAAATATTGAATTTAAAAAGATGAGAAAAATTTATTTGAAAATAACGTATTAAATGAATAATTCCAGCCGATAGCACTCCACATAAAATCGCCAAAGACAATAGCCACATCCATTGTTGCAATCTATAAATATCAAAACTAAACAATTCTAAACCGAAATGAAATCTCTCTAATGAAAATGTTCTATCCAAGATGCGAACACTCACAAAAGCGGTCAACCCACTAATGGCTACAGACAGAGTGCGTCCTCCAATTCCTAACTCAATAGGAACTAAAACTGCAGCAAATGGTGCTCCAAAACTAGCAGACAAACCAGCTGTCAATGCGCTTGCTGCGTCTGTTCTTCGCATTTGTTCAAACCATCGCGAGGAACGCGGACGCTGCAAAGCAGCAAAACCTTGTGAAGCTTCGATTGCTGCTCCTTCTCCGCCCACGGGACCTCCAATGAGAGTAAAGAGCAAAGAACAGGCACTTCGCACGATCCAATGCCTGGGCTGTTCAGGGGCAGTTGGAGAATGAATATGAATCAACAAGTCAGAGAGTCCTCTATAATCCAACAGTCGTTGTTTTTTATTTAAAAAAACGTGATAAATCAAAAAAGCAAGCACCCCACCTGCTAAAATCAAATAAGGAGAA
>JACQAU010000302.1 GCA_016194835.1 Deltaproteobacteria bacterium | reverse complement strand
CGTTGAAGCTCTTGTTCCAAGGAAAGCTGCCAACTTTTGTAGTTTAAAAAATGCTACTAATCAACAATTAGGTGTTCCCGTCTCCACCTGGGTACCATATTAAATTGCTGACTAGTTACAATTTTTTAAATTTTACCCTGTGAGGATTAAGTGCGTTTGGACCAAGGCGTTTCTTTTTGTCTTCTTCGTAATTCTGAAAACCACCCTCAACCATTACGACTTGCCCTTCGTCCTCAAAAGCCATGATGTGTGTGCAAATGCGGTCTAAAAACCATCGATCATGGCTTATCACAAGTGCACAACCGGCAAAATTTAACAAAGCCTCTTCGAGTGCCCTTAATGTGTTTACATCCAAATCATTTGTGGGCTCGTCTAAGAGTAAAACATTTGCTCCTGCTTTTAAAATTTTTGCAAGATGCACCCTGTTTCTCTCACCACCCGATAGAGGACCAACCTTCTTTTGTTGATCAGCTCCAGTAAAATTAAATCTGGCACAATAAGCTCTAGATGAAATCTCACGTTTTCCTAATAAAATAGTTTCATTTTTTCCGTCTGAAATTTCTTCCCACAATGTCTTATTGGGATCTAAAACATCACGTGCCTGATCCACGTATGCAAGACTTACTGTGTCCCCAATTCTCAGAGTCCCTCGATCGGCTGTTTCTTGTCCTGTGATAATGCGAAACAGTGTGGTTTTGCCTACTCCGTTTCCACCAATGATTCCGACTATACTGGCAGGGGGGATATTGAAAGAAAAATCTTCGAACAAGACTTTGTTATTATATGATTTTGCAATTTTATTAGCTTCGATTACAAGTCCACCCAGACGAGGGCCGGCTGGTATGTAAATTTCAATTTCCTCTATTTTATCTGGACGATCTTCACTAAAGAGTTTTTCATAAGCTCCAATTCTTGCTTTGTTTTTAGCTTGCCTGGCGCGCGGACTCATCTGAATCCACTCAAGTTCCCGCTCTAAAGTTTTTTGATGTCTGGTTTCTTGTTTTTCCTCTTGTACTAGACGTTTTTGTTTTTGATCCAACCATGAAGAATAGTTGCCTTCCCACGGGATACCATGACCACGATCGAGTTCTAAAATCCAACCTGCGATATTATCTAAAAAGTATCTATCATGTGTTACCGCTACTACTGTACCGGTATAGTTTTTTAAAAATTTTTCTAACCAGGCAACAGATTCTGCATCCAAATGATTTGTGGGTTCATCAAGTAAAAGCAGATCTGGTTTTTGTAACAAGAGCCGGCATAAGGCGACTCTACGCCTTTCTCCTCCGGAGAGTGTTTTGATTGATGAATCCGGTGGGGGGAGTCTTAAGGCGTCCATTGCAACTTCTAGAGTACGATCAAGTTCCCATCCGTTTGCGTGTTCGATTTTTTCCTGCACTTCTGCTTGCTCCGCCAGGAGCTTTTCCATTTCGTCTGGATCAATGGAAGTATCAGAAAATTTATTATTAATTTCGTTAAATCTCTGTAAAAACTTTACAACTTCGCCCATGCCGTCTTGTACATTTTCTTTTACTGTTTTTGTCTCATCTAAGGTGGGCTCTTGTTGGAGATACCCGACACTACAGCCAGAGCTTAAACAAGCTTCGCCGCTAACGTTTTTTTCTAAACCAGCCATAATTTTTAGGAGAGTAGATTTTCCGGCGCCGTTTAAGCCTAAAACTCCAATTTTGGCACCGTAAAAGAAGGATAGGTAAATGTCTTTAAGGACAGTTTTATTGGGTGGAAAATTTTTACTAACACCCTTCATAGAATAAATGAATTTTTGTGACATAAGTTATAGACTTACTATAAATTAATAATTATTGCGAGATTTTAAACTAATGTATTAGAATACTTTAAGAGGTGAGTATGCCAACTAAGACTGTTACCTTATTTTTTATCTCTTTATTTCTAATGGCAGATCAAGCACAGGCAAAGATTTACATGCGATTTTCTTTGACTCCAGCAACTTATTATTCTGTTTTATCAACTGTGAATGCTACTGGAGGAAGTGCAAAACTTGCCTCTGAACTCTCTTATTTTCTTGAACCGGAATTCGGGTTAAAGTTTGGAAAAAAATTTGAATGGCTACTGCGTGGCGAAATTAATGCGGTTAAATATGTATCACCAGTTGATTTTAGTTTAAATAATCAAACCGGAAAAATTTATGCGGCTTATACGGGGTTTGGACTTTATTTTGGTAACTTTTGGTTACATCTTGTCGGAGGAAGAGTAAAAGAAAATTTTTTAAACTCTTCTTCTCAAGCCGCCTTGGTTTTAGAAACTGCATTCTTAACGCGCCTAAGTCTTGAACCTCATATTGCTATTTTTAATTCAAAAAATACTGCATTTTTTTTCTCTCCATTTGGGAGTTATTATTTCCCACAAAATACAAGCATGTTTGTGTTAAAAAATGGTTTTGCTTATGGTGGGGGATTAAAGCTGGCGTTTCAGTTTGATGCTGCGTCGCTTATTTTATTTTCTGATTATTATTTAAAAAGCTTTGTTACTGGCCAGGGCACTCAGAAAACGACTGATTTATTCCTTGGTTTTACTTTTTCTGGCTTTTCAAAAGATTTTTATAAATAAATCCAAAGCCACCTCACAGGTGCTTTCAGTATAATCATGCGTCAATCCGAGCTGCTACGCGTTATTTTCCTTCTTTCAAATTCCTGCTATTCTTATAGATGGGGCCAGATAAGGGTGGGGCGATTGCATATCAATGATTAAGGTCAAAAACGTAACCAAAATTTACTCTAAACACTGTCATGCATTAGAGCAAGTTAACTTTGAGATAAAAAAAAGCGAATTTCTCTACGTCATTGGTGGCAGTGGAGTAGGAAAATCCACTCTTCTAAAAATGCTAGCTACCGAAGAAGATCCCACATTTGGAACCATTGAACTATTTGGATACGACCTTTCGGGAGATCTGAGTGTTTTTGACAATATCTGCCTTTCACTTTCTCTATCGCAAAATCGTAGTCTAGGCATTCTTAATCATGAAGTAAAAAAACATATTTATGAATTATTGGATAAATTAAATTTAAAACATAAGAAAAATGCTTTGGCAAAAACACTATCAGGCGGTGAAGCACAACGCGTGGCTGTTGCAAGAGCACTAGCCAGGCAGCCAGCACTTCTGATTGCAGATGAACCTACTGGGGCACAAGATAAAGAAAACACATGGAACTTAATGGATATTTTTCAAAAAGCAAATATCAGCGAAATAACAGTAATTCTTGCTACTCATGATCGGGAAACGGTTAGAAAAATGAGAAAACGGGCCATTACTCTAAAAAATGGCCGCCTCTCACAAGAGGAGACTTTATGCTTTTACTGAAACTATCTATTCAACCATGGAAAAAATTTCCTTTCACTTATATGTTTGCTGCTTGTGCCTTAGCTTTTTTGATTTCTATTTTTAGTTTTTTGTTTTGGTTTGAAAGACATTTGAACCCACTAATACAAAAATTAAGAACAGAACAAGTTATTACCGCATATCTTGACAACTCTATTGATCAAAACAATCAACCCAAAATTATAGATACTATCAAAACCATGCTAGGCTCCCAGGTGATACAAATAAAATCCACAACTCAAGATGAATTTTTAAAGGAAATGCAAGATTCTTATCCTGATTTAGCACAAGAAATCGATGCTTTAAGTGTAGATAAAAATAAAATTATTCCTCAATTTATTTCCATTTATGGATATTTTCAAAAGCAAACCATAGAAAAATTAAAATTAGTTTCTGGAATTGAACTAATTGAAACTTCAAAAATATACAATCCACAAGAACCAGAAGGCTTTATGACTCTTGTGCGGTTTATTAAAATTTCTCTAGTTTCACTTTTTCTGATGTTATGTTTATGGCTTATTCTTATGACCAAATTCCTTACATTTGCCATTAAGTCGTCTTATGCTTTTTTGCGCTTATCCGGTGGAGGAGTATTTTTTTTAAAAATTCCTCTCTTTTTATCTAGTTTATGGATTGGACTTTTGGGGACAATTATTTCATCTTTTTTTTGGTACTTTGCTATAACCTGGATTATTCCTCGTTTGCATTTTTTCTCAATACATTTCCAGTCTTTTAGAACACCTTCGCTTTATACTATATTATTCTTGTTAGTTGGCTGTCTTGGTCTAAGTTTAGTTCCAGTATTGTTTTGTAAAATACCCGAATCCTATGAAAAATTTTCGTGAAGGTAGATATAGTGAAAAAAATCTTTTTTCTTGTTTTAATTTTATTTTGTTCAAAAGACAGCCTAAGCTTTGAAAATAATAAGCTTCAAGAAAAACTTTCTAACATAAAAACAAAGATATTAAGCCTGGAGCAAGAACTTATAGATAGTGCCAAATCACAAACCGGCGCAAAAAATCAACTTTATAAAATTCGTGTTTTATTGAGGTTACAAAAAGAAGAAATCAAATTGTATAATACAAGACTCAAAACTATAGAAAACACGGTTTTAGAGCTTGAGACAAGAAAAGATGATCTGAAACTAAAAGTTCAAAGATACCAGGATTTTATTCGCAGTTCTTTGAGAGAAATTCATCGCACCATGCGCCATGTCTCTTCTCATTCTATAGAAGTAGAAAAAAAATATTATCCAAAAAGAAAAGTGCTATCACATTATATTGATTTTAGTTTAAAAGAACTCGAAGCATACCAGACAGATTTAGACGACTCTTTGGTGCTTGAAAAGAAAATCCAGGAAGAACATGAGCAATTAGCTTATGAGCTGCATGAACTGAGTGAGCAAAAAAGTATTTTAGAGCTTAACAAGCAAATTCAAATGGATCTTCTACAAAAAAAAGTTAGCGAAAAAATTAAACAATTAGAAAGTTATAAAACACTGAGAACTACTGAAAATCAAATTGAAAAAATGTTAACTGAATTTAATGCAAGAAAAGAATTAGATCAGATCGCACAAACTGAAAAACAAGCTTTATCGTTAACAAAAAAAGGTGAATTTGAAAAACAAAAGGGTAAGCTTTCTCTACCGCTGCGTGGTGATACTGTTTCTGGATTTGGAAAAACTTTTGACGCTCAATCCGGACTGTATGTTTTTAAGAAAGGACTAGACATTGCACCTAAAGAAAAAAATCAAAAAGTATTTGCTATCTATACCGGAAAAGTGGTTTTTTCCGGTGAACTGCCTAACTATGGAAAAGTATTGATTTTAGACCACGGCGGCAATTATTATTCGCTAATAGGCAAGCTGGGGGAACTCTATAAAAAAGAGGGTGAAATTGTCAAAACTGGGGCGTCTATTGGCATAGTAGACAACTCGGGTAATCGTATTTATTTTGAAATAAGGTCAAAAAATATTGCTATCAATCCAATGCAGTGGATTTCTAGGATAAATTAGTTTAGTTTTAGAGGTATGACAATTCATATAACACAATGCTGCCGAGCTGGAAGCGAGGCCGCTTATAATTGCAAACGCAGCCAAGGAGGGCGAGTATGACCTCATTAATTAAAAAAGTTTCGGTATTTGGTTTTATTTTATTAGCTTCTGGTGTGGGAATAATTGCTGGACAGAATCTCACAAAACAAGTCGTAAAAATCAACGCGATTGCTGCAGATTCGCGTGCAAGTACGTCTGACATTCAAAACGAACGATACTTAAATTTAGATCTTTTTCATAAAGTCACACAGTTTGTAGAAAGTAATTATGTAGACGAAGTAAAACAAAAAGATTTGATTCAAGGTGCCATTAAGGGCATGTTAGAAACTTTGGATCCACATTCTAATTTTTTGCCTCCTGATGTTTTTAAAGAAATGAAAACAGATACCAGCGGAAAATTTGGCGGAATAGGTATTGAAATAGGGATGAAAGATAGTATTTTAACAATCATTGCTCCAATTGAGGATACCCCAGCCTGGAATGCAGGACTCAAACCCAATGATCGCATTGTAAAAATTGATAAAGAAAGTACAAAGGGTATGACTTTAGTCGAAGCGGTTTCAAAAATGCGAGGCAAAAAAGGTACAAGTGTAACACTCTCTGTTTATAGAGATGGTTTTGAGCAAACAAAAGACGTCTCTATAGTGAGAGACATTATTAAAATTCAAGCAGTTAAGTTAGAAGAACTTGAACCTAAATATGGCTATGTGCGTATTACTAGTTTTAATGAGAATACTTCTTCTGATTTGAAG
The DNA here is from genome assembly GCA_016194835.1 of Deltaproteobacteria bacterium. GTDB lineage: Bacteria > Bdellovibrionota > UBA1018 > UBA1018 > UBA1018 > JACRAO01. Next base: position 1,257 of record JACQAU010000302.1, on the reverse strand, counting down.
AAAGCATTTGAAAAATTAGAAAAGAAAGACAAATTGCAAGGCCTTGTTTTGGATCTAAGAACAAATCCAGGAGGATTATCCTACACGGCTCTTCCGATCTATCAAAAAGAAGTAAAATACGCTCGCAAAGGAAATGCCAGAAAAGATTTCCCTGTTGCTGTTTTAGTTAATTCAAGCACAGCTTCGGCAGCTGAAATTGTTGCTGGTGCACTTCAAGACCATCACCGCGCTATTGTGTTAGGAACTCCAACCTTTGGAAAAGGATCAGTGCAAACCGTAATTGAACTTGGGCAAGACATGGGACTAAAACTAACTATAGCCCGTTATTACACTCCAAGTGGCCGGAGCATCCAAGAAAAAGGAGTGCAACCTGATATTATTTTGGATGATTTTGATCCAAAATTGCTTGCAGAAGCAAAACGAAAAGGCGAATACTTACGAGAAAAAGACCTGAAAGGTCATATTGTAAATTCAGAAAATAAAGAAAACAAAGACTATAAAAAAGAAGAATTAGAAAATCTTAGTAAAAAAGATAAGAAGAAAGACAAAGATAAAGACAAGGACAAAGATAAAGACAAAGAAGACGATTTTGCAGTAATTAAATTTAATCCAAAAGAGGATTATCAAGTAAAAGAAGCACTGAATTATTTGAAATCTTTTGAAATTTTCAAAAAAATTGCGGCAAAAGATAATGGCGCGATTACAAAACAATGAAGCTAGACGATTTGCCATTATTTTCACAGCAAACACAAAAGGTAGAGCCTAAAAAAACTGATATTGCTAAGTCTGAATGTTTTACTGTTTCTGAGTTAACGGCCAAAATTCGTGAAACTTTAGAGCCTGTGTTTACTTCTATTTGGGTAAAAGGAGAAGTTAGCAATTTTCGTCCCGCTTCATCCGGACACGTGTATTTTTCACTTAAGGACGCTGGATCAACTTTACCTGTAGCTTGTTTTAATTGGAATAATAGAAGAAAAAAATCACCATTTAACTTAGAAGACGGCATGGAAATTTTATGTCATGGTAAAATTACGGTTTATTCTCCACGAGGTTCTTATCAGTTAATTGCAGATCAGCTTGAGCCCGTAGGTGCTGGAGCTCTGCAGCTTGCCTTCGAACAACTAAAAACCAAGCTAAATCAAGAAGGCTTATTTGACATCAAGCGAAAACGCGCACTACCTCTTTTCCCAACTCGTCTTGTAGTGATTACTTCGCCTTCTGGCGCTGCAATTCAGGATATTTTAAATATTTTAAAAA
>JACQAU010000301.1 GCA_016194835.1 Deltaproteobacteria bacterium | reverse complement strand
TTTTTTCGAATTTTTTTTCTGCCGTGGCAGTGAGATCTTTTTGAATTTCTTGAACTGATTTTACTTCAGGAATGGCTTTTAATTCAGGAATTTCTGTGACTTCGGGGATTGCTGTGATTTCTGGGATTTTTGTGGTTGCTGGTGAATTTTCAGTTGGAGTAGTTTGTTTTGGTTGGATCTCAGTAGTCGATGGTTTTGCCGTAGTCGTATTGTTGGATGAAGAAGTATTGTTAGGCTTTGTGGCTTCTTGACTGAAAGATTGATCGTATTGGTTGGCAAAATTATTTAAATAATCTAGCGTTGATTGGTTTAGTTGGCTGCTGTAATCATATTGAGATTGGTTTGGATCAATGGAGTCGGGGTAATCCGATGATGGAGTAGATGTATCTGGATTGTCTTGTGTTGTTTGTGTGTCTTGAGTGTATTGTCTACGATCAAGTCCTTGATCCATGGCCCTTTCTTGAGCATCTCTTGCATCAATTTTTTCTTGATCCCAGGCTGGAGTATTGTCTGCAACTAGTACATCAGCAAAATTGCCCCAATGATTCTTTAGAAAAAATGCTAGTAATCCTGCTAGAACAACAAAAAGTGCAAAATATATTTTATATATAAGATTTCCTTTTTGTTTTTTCATGTTTTTATTATGACATGTTTTATCTTTGGTTTGTAGTATAATTGTGTTAATGCAAAAAACTTGTAAACAATGTGAAATAAAATTTGAGATTGATCAGCTGGATCTTGATTTTTATAAAAAAATTAATGTGCCTGTGCCCACTTTATGCTCTGAGTGCAGGCTCAAGAGAAGGCAGATTTTTCGTAATGACCGTGTTTTTTATAATCGCAAATGTGATTTGAGCGGCAAGCAGTTTATTTCTACATATGAGCCTAATCGTGGTTACAAAGTTTATCATCCTGATGAGTGGTATAGCGATAAATGGGATGCGATGGTTTATGGTCGTGATTTTGATTTCAATAAGCCATTTTTTGAACAGTTTGATGCGCTGATGCATGCGGTGCCGCGCCTGGGAATTGACATCGTGAATTGCGAAAATAGTTATTACTGCAATTTCTGTGGTGATGATAAAAATTGTTATTTAGATATTGCGGGAGAGGGAAATGAAGACTGTTATTTCAATCTTTTTGTGAAGCATTCGAAGAATGTAGTGGATTGTACTTTTGTTTATAATTCCACGCTTTGTTGTGAATGCATAAATTGTTACGATTGTTACAATGTTCAGCACTCTACTTATTGTGAAAATTCCAGTGATTGTTTGTTTTGTTTTGATCTGAAAGGATGCCGAAATTGTCTATTTTCCAGTGGGCTTCGAAATAAAGAATATTTTATTTTTAATAAGCAACATTCGAAAGAAGAATATGGGAAATATTTAGAGAATTTGCAGTTGGGGTCTTATGTGCAGAGGGAGAAATTAAAAGCAGGTTGGGATAAATTTAAGCGGGAGAATGCGATTTTTCGGGGGAATTATTTTTTGAATTGTGAAAATGTCAGTGGTGATGATATTAAAAATTCCAAAAATACTTTTCATAGTTTCAATGTTTTAAATTGTGAAGATTGCAAATATTTGTACGATGTTTTGGACGCCAAAGATTGTCAGGATTTGAATTATTCTTTATACAAACCGGAGCTTTCTTATGAGCTAATTAGCACTTTGAACATGGTCAAATCGGCTTTTTCTCTGGAGAGTCATTATTGTAATGAAGTTTATTATTGTGACATGGTCAATAATTCCAAAAATTTGTTTGGTTGTATTGGTTTAAATCATAAGCAATATTGTATTTTGAATAAACAATATTCGCGTGAAGAGTATGAGAAACTGGTTCCGAAAATTATTGAAAAAATGCGACTGGATGGTGAATGGGGAGAATTTTTTCCATTCGATATTTCGCCTTTTGCTTACAGTGAAACGGTAGCGCAAGAATATTTTTCTTTGAAAGTAGAAAGGACTAAATCTGAAAAAATATATCAGGGTCCAGAATTTCAACTTCCAGATAATATTAAAGATCTGCCTGATGATTTGGTGAAGCAGATTTTGATCTGTGAAAAATCGGAGAAACCTTACCGTGTTATTGAGGCCGAGCTTAAATTCTATAAGAGAATGAACATTCCAGTACCGCATCTTTCGCCTGACCAAAGGCATTTGGAGCGCATGAGCCTCCGTAATCCGCGCAAGCTTTTTGATAGAAAATGTAGCAATTGTGGACAGCAAATCGAGAGTACTTTTACTGCTAATAGACCGGAAAAAGTATATTGCGAACAGTGTTATTTGAAAGTGGTTTATTAAGAATTTTGCAAAATTATAGTTTGACTAATAGTTGTAACTTTTGTTATACTAGTGGCAGTTGTTAATCTAAATTTATGACTAAGACAATTGCCAAAAAGGATCTTTATCGCCAGTTAAAAATGGTGAGTGATGACGTGGTAAAAAATGGTACAGTTTATACTGTTATTCAAAATTCTAAACCGTCTTTTTACATTGTGCCTTTGGAATCTTTCCAGGAAAAAAAGAAATATCGCCGAGAAGATATGCTAAAGGGTATTTTCCGCAGTAAACATCCGGAGGAAAAGAATTTGGCAACAACTTATAAGAAATATTTGTACGGATAAAATTATGAGAATACTAGATAGTTCAGTTTTGGTGGCGTTCTACAGGGAAAACGAGCAGAATCATATGAAAGCAGTTGATTTGATTCAGAGTTCGGAGGATTTTGTTGTTCCAGACCATGTTTTAGCTGAGGTAGCTACTGTTTTAAAAATGCGTGAAGGATTTATGGTGGCAAAGAAAGCTCTGGAATTTTTAACGAGTACTGATGGAATCAAAATTTATGAGACCCAGCCTGAATTATTTTGGTCTAGTATGAGTTTTTT
>JACQAU010000300.1 GCA_016194835.1 Deltaproteobacteria bacterium | reverse complement strand
GTGGTACTTTTATTAAGTGGTAAAAAAGAAGACTGGAGGTTGTTTTTTAAAAGACAGTAAACTTCTTATGCAATCAACAACACTAAAATCAATAGACGCATTTAATTTGATACTTCAGTCAGGATTAATGGCTAAACTGGTGCTTTTCATTTTACTTTTGGCTTCGGTTTGGTCATGGACCGTAATTTTTTTGAAAATTCGCACTTTTAAACATACTAAAAAAGAAAATAAAAAATTTCTTACTTTGTTTTGGAGTGATAAAAATATTGAAGAAATTTTTAAAAAATCTGAAAACATAAAAAATTCCCCAATAGCACAAATTTTTCAATCAGGCTTTAAAGAGCTAAGAAAATTGACTGTTTTAGAAGCAAAAACTGACCTGAAATTAAATATTGAAAACATAAATCGCGCTTTAGCGCGAGCCTCAATACATGAAACTTCCGCGCTTGAAAAATATATAGGCTCTTTGGGTACGGTTGCTAGCAGTACTCCTTTTATAGGCCTTTTTGGCACAGTTTGGGGCATTATGAATTCTTTTCAAAACATTGGCATCACCGGATCAGCTAATTTGGCAATAGTGGCACCTGGAATATCAGAAGCTCTGATTACTACTGCTGCAGGCATTGGAGCAGCGGTACCAGCAGTCATCGCTTATAACTATTTTGTAGGACAAATCAAAAAATCTGTAATTGATATAGATTCTTTTTCACAAGATTTTTTGAATATTATTCAGAGAAGCTTTATACAGACAAAAACAGGAAGTTAAAATTTATGGGATTTTCTTCTGCAAGACAAAACACAAATTCTACACCAACTACATTAGCAGAGATTAATGTAACACCACTAGTGGATGTAATGCTTGTTTTATTGATTATTTTTATGATCTCTGCACCATTAATGCAGCAAGGCATTCAGGTCGATTTGCCAAAGGCAGATACAGGCACACTGAGCGAAGTGCCAGATCAACTAGTGCTTGTTGTAAACAAGTGGAGACAGATTTTTATGAACGAAAAACAAATTGAACCTGGTACTTTGAGAGTAAGGCTCGAAGCAATTGCTGCCGTAAAGCCACAAGTTCAAGTTGTAGTGCAGGCTGATCAAAATTTACCATATGGGTATGTTGCGCAAATTATGGGAGAAGTAAAAAAGGCAAAAATTAGTGCTATGCTGTGGTTTAGAGGTTTTAGCTTCCCCTCAAAAGTCGTTCCTTTTGTACCTACTTTAAAAGTGGATTTAGTCGGTCTGCCAGATTATTTAAAAAAAGACCTAGTAGCCCAAAACAAACCCTCACAAGAACTTAGTCTGGCTTTAGAAAAAGCCGAAGAAGCAGCTAAACAATTAAAAAACACGCAGCACAAGAAAGCAAAAACAATTGAGAGATCAGATAACATGGTGCTTAAGCCTAAGGCGACAAATCCAGTCAAAAATAGACAATATAAAATGAAAAATGCACTTTCTCGAATCAAAGCTTTAGAAAAAGTTTCTCCTGAATCTAATGAAACTCAAGTCTTACTTAAGGGAAATATACTTTCAAAGGGCTCTAGCATTTCGCAAGATGCCAAAGAGAATATGGAAGGCAGTTATTATGACTCTTTAAAAGACCACCTACAGCAAAATTGGGCGTTACCTGTGTGGTTGAGTCGGCAAGATTTATCTGCACAAGTGCAAATTCATATAGATCAAAAAGGGTATTTAAGACATTTTCAGTTTATTAAGGTGTCAAACAATCAAACCTTTGATGAGATGGTAATTAAGACACTGCAAGCTAGCCAGCCTTATCCGATACCACCCAGAGAAATTGCAAAAGAACTCTTACTCAATGGTGTTTTGCTTGGGTTTCCTTTATAATATCCGTATGTGCACATTCTATAAGATGAGTATATTAGCTGCACTCATGTTCATATCAACTGCATCATATGCGGACGAAAAATTATACATTGCTGTAGGCACAGCAAGGACAAAAAAATCTATCCTTGCCTTACCAGAAATCAAAAACAATTTAGCCCTACAAAGCAATGTTTCTATTATCCAAGCTAAGCAAACAATACATAAAATTATAACTCTAGATTTAGACTTTATGGACCTGTTTCGCTTTCTTTCTTCTGCTGCTTTTATTGAAGATCCAAAAAATACCGGGATTGTTCTAGATAGCTTTAAATTTTCAGATTGGTCAAGCGTCGGTACTGAGTTTTTGATTAAAACAGAACTAAATCTAGACGGAAACACACTAGTATTTCAGGGACATCTTTACGATGTTTTGGGTCAAAAACAAATTTTTGCAAAAAAATACTTGGCAGGTTTGTCAGATGTTAAAACTTTGGCTCACAGTTTTGCCAATGACATTATTTTTTCATTAACTGGAAAACCAGGCATTTTCTTAACTAAAATTGCAATGAGCTGTGATCTGACGGGAAAAAAAGAAATTTACGTTATGGACTTTGATGGAGGAGGCATTAAGCAAATTACAGAACACCGCTCCATTGCTATTGCTCCTGCATGGAGCCCAGATGGAACAAAAATTGCTTATTCTCTTTTTACAAAACGAAAAAACAACATCAAAAACATTGATCTTTATGAGTATGATTTTCCAACAAGTACAATTCGTTTGCTATCTAACCGCAAAGGCATTAACAGCGGAGCTGCATATTCACCAGATGGCAAAAAAATAGCTATAACGATGAGTTTTTTGGGAAATCCAGAGGTTTTCTCACTTGATTTGACTACATTAAACGCAACTCGCCTTACATCATCTTTTGGTGTAGATGTGGATCCATCTTGGAGTCCAGACGGTAAGACACTGATTTTTGTTTCTTCAAGAACCGGGATGTCTATGATTTACAGTATTGCGCTGGATGGAAGTCGGCTGCAGCGCTTAACTTATGCTGGTAGATACAATGCAACTCCACATTGGTCACCTCAAAATAACAAAATTGCTTTTGCAGGATGGATTGATAACATTTTTGATGTTTTCATTATGAACCCTGATGGTACGCATATAGAAAGACTCACTAAAAATCAAGGCAACAACGAAGATCCTTATTTTAGTCCAGATGGAAACTTTGTGATTTTCAGCTCCAATCGGACTGGCACTCAAAACATTTATGTTATGAATATTGATGGGACTTTTGTGAAACGGCTGACCTATGGTCTCGGAAACTGTGTGACACCTAAGTGGTCCGTGTCACCAAATGTGGTACAAGCCATTACCCCTTAAGCCATAAAATTTTATATTGCTGCTGTGTAAGCTCTACAAAATCACTGACACCAGTTTTTCCTTCTTTTAAAAACTGTTTCAGTGGAAATTTAGACTTCCTTTGCCAACGGGGCCAGATTTTTTCTTCTAAAATACGAAAATCACCCTTGCCTAACAACTTTGCTTCGATGGTTCTAATATTGTTTTTAGCTTGTTCTTCGTCTAAAGCCACTATGCCACCTTTCTGTAAATGCTCCGTAATCTGATCAAGATTTGTTAATCTTAAAATAGGTTTTTTAATAGTAACCGACAAGAGCCCAACATCACTCCAAAGATCATTTTCTTCGTCTAAAAATCCAATTGAGGCAGAAGGTTTATTGATGACGGTATTCTTTAATACGGACAGATCCCACTCACCCATTACACTAATAGTGGCTCTAAATAAAAACACTGATACCAAACAACAAAGTATCATACCACGCATCCAGTCTTTTAAAGAACAAACAAGGATCCAAATTCCGCAAACAACAAATCCTAAAGCAATCCAAAATGACGCAAATTCTCCCCTATAAACAAGTAAAGCAAGACTGCTAGAAAACAGGAAGATACAAACACCACTTATAACTACAACTGCTCTAAAAATTTTTGTCCTTCCTACACGAAAGTAAGCCCAATCTGCCAGAAGAGCAAAAAGTGGCACAAGAAGATAGGCATAAGAATGGTTTCTATAATTGAAAAAGCTAAAAACCAAAACAATAGGCCAAACCCAACTTATAGCAAACAAAACAAGGTTAGACACTCTGCGGCCTTTTTTAATAAGCGTACGAATAGCCACAAAAATCATTAATGTAAAAGGAAAACACAAATACAGAAACGACAACCATAATCCAAACACAGAGTCTGTGTTGTTAAGTGTTTCTAACGATAGTTGTTGTAAGCAATGAGTCCAAGCCCTTTGTCGATCATTAGCAAAAATAAATACATACCAAGAAATCCCTACTAGAATACCAATCAAGAAAGAACGGCGTAAACATTTTTCTCTAAAAAGCTCCCATTCTCCCGATAAAATCAGATATGACAAAACTCCCATACTCCAAATCAATGGGTAAATTGGATTTTTAACTAATGCAGAAATTCCTGCTAATGTGAAAGCAACGTATAACCATTTTCGATCACGAAAACCAATTGGCTTATATAAGAACTTAAGCATGGCCCACCAGCTTGCCGTGTAAAAAAAACAGACATAAATTTCAGTTTGATAGATTGTTCCAAAAAGCACAGTGCCTAATGCAATCGCAAACCAAAGCCCTGAGTTAATAAACCATCTTCTTTCATGAAGAAATCCTGAAATCTCTCCTAAAAGCCACGCAGTAATTAAAAGAAAAATAACAGACGGCAGCAAGGTGGCCCATAAATTGAAACCAAACACCTTCCAACTAAAAAGCATCAGCCACAACTGAAAAGGCGGTCTGAGATAATTTGGCTCACCCAAAAGATACGGAGTGAGCAGGCTGGCTCGTTCACGCATTTCCATTGCAATATTAAAATACAATTTTTGATTGCCAATCATGAGAATATTCATTGTGCCAAGCAATGGCAGATAGGCCAGAACTACCCACAATAGATGCCCGGGATGCGTCCAAAGATGTTTTAAAAAAGGACTTAAAAAGTATTTATTCATAAAATTAGTGCTTAAAAAAAATATTTCAGTTATAAGTTTATCAGGAGAAACTTAGTTTATGAACCAAAATCGGGTTGTGTTTGTCAATGGAGTCAGAACTCCATTTGTCAGGTCTAGGTCTGTTTTTCAGAAAATGCCAGCTGCTACATTAGGAGGCTTTGTTCTTAGAGAGACAATAGCTAGAAGTGATTGCGACCCTAAACTAGTCCAAGAGCTATATTTTGGTATAGTGTGTCCCCCTCCAGAAGGCACAAACGTGGCTAGAGAGGCTTTGTTTGATTCAGGGTTACCCGCTGAAATTCCTTGCACTACTGTAAATCGTTATTGTGCCTCTTCTGCTGAGTGCGTAAGTGCAATTGCTGCAAAAATTCAATCCGGCCAAATAGAGGTTGGGATGGCAGGAGGAGCCGAGTCAATTAGTTCTATTCGTGCACTTTTCAGCCAGGACGCGACTGATTTTTTTCAGGATCTAATGAGATCAAAAACCACGGCCCAGAAACTATCCAAGTTAACTGAATTTAAACCTAAACACCTAATGCCACATGCTCCGGGAATCAAAGAACCCACAACTGGTCTTACGATGGGTCAATCTGGGGATTTGATGGCTAGAGTTTTTGGAGTTTCGCGCGAAATACAAGACAAATATGCATTAGATAGCCATATTAAGGCTCATAATGCCTGGGAACGTGGCTTTTACAAATCGCATGTAGTTACTATTGGTACTCCTGATGGGAAAGTAGTTGATCGAGATACGGATATTCGAGCTGATACAACACTAGAAAAACTGGCAATGCTGAAACCTGTTTTTTATAAAGATGGAACAATCACAGCGGGAAATGCGAGCCCGCTAACAGATGGAGCGAGTGCCATCCTAATGATGAGTGAAAAAAAAGCAGAAGAATATAAAATGAAACCATTGGGTTTTTTAAGAGGTTACGCAGCCGCTGCTATTGACATAAAAAAGGAACCTTTACTAATAGGTCCAGTTTATGCAATTCCACGCATGCTAAAGCAAGCAGACGTTAGCTGGGAAGATATTGATTTAATCGAAATGCACGAAGCTTTTGCGGCTCAGGTTTTATCGTCAATCCGAGCGATCGAATCAAAAGAATTTGCTAAAGATAAATTAGGATTGGATCGACCAATTGGCCAAGTAGATATGTCAAAATTTAATGTAAATGGAGGCAGCATTCCCTTAGGACATCCGTTTGGAGCTACAGGAGTGAGACTGATCTTACAAGCTTTGCATGAATTAAAAGTCAGAGGTAAAAAACTAGCCCTTGTCTCTGTTTGCGCCGGCAGCGGGCTAGGTGTTGTAATGCTGGTTGAGGCTGCGTAGAAAAATATTTTATATATTAAAAAGTCTTTTTGCATTTTCTGTGGTCACTTTTGCTACTTCGTCAAAAGACATACCTCTAATTTCGGCTAGCTTTTGAGCGGTCAGCTTAAGGTAGCTTGGCTCACATTTTTTACCACGCCAAGGAACTGGTGCCAAAAAAGGAGCATCCGTCTCGATCACTATGCGATCCAAAGGAAAAACTCGGGCACACTCTCTAATGCTATCTGCATTCTTGAAAGTTAAAATACCCGAAAAAGAAACATAAAAACCTAAGTCCAAACATTTCAGACCAAATTCCTTTGTGCCAGTAAAACAGTGAAGAACTCCTGGAATTACTCCTGCTTTCACTCGTTTTGCATAACGACTTAATGATATTTCCAGATCCTCTTCTGCCTCCCTAGAATGGATCACCACTGGCAATCCAAGTTTTGCTGCTAAGTTTAGTTGTTGCTCCAGCGTATACTTTTGTTCTTCTGGGGTTGAAAATTTGTAATGATAATCCAAACCAATTTCACCAATAGCTTTGCACTTTGGATTAGTGGCAGCTTCTTTTAAGATCAATACATCTGAAATATTAAATTTTTTCGCTTCGTGAGGATGAATACCGGCTGTGCAGAAAACATTTTCATATTGACTAGAGATTTCAGATACTTTTTTTACCGAATCAAGCTCTGTAGCAACTGCAATCATAATAGAAACATCGGCGAGAGTTGCCTCTCTGAGCAAGTCAGGAATTATTTTAGGCGAAAAGTCTGAATCCAAGTGGCAGTGAGTGTCAATAAGCATATTTATAATGGGTAACATATTATAATCATGAAATAAACATAGATAGATCATACTAGTCCGTATATGAAAGAAATTTATGTTTCAATGCACAAGTACAAAAAAATAAAAGCAGTTCTCAATCAAAAATGATAAGTAATATTTAGTGCAGCAAATTTGGGTGTTGCAGAAATAGAACTGGTTAACATTTTTTCTTCTGCAGATTGTGAGAACACTGTCAACCCCTTTTTCTGGACACGGAAATTACATATATATAGTTTCTATGTGTAATAATTTGCCCCTCTTTAATTTATCCATGGCTTCGGTCGGGGTGATGTAACCGATTGATCCATGGATTCGCTTTTCGTTGTAAAAGCGAATAAAAGCTTTTGTCTTTTTATACGCCTCAGCAAATGTTGCAAAGTAAGTCACACATA
>JACQAU010000221.1 GCA_016194835.1 Deltaproteobacteria bacterium | reverse complement strand
CTAGCTTTTTGAGCAATTCTTGCTATTGAGAGTTCGACTTCCTTTCTGGCTACCATCATTAGATCTGCTAGCTCATCAATAATAATAACAATATAAGGCAGTTTTCCAACTTGAGGGATACCTTCTTCGTCGGGTTCAAAAGCATCCATCCAGTCATTGCCAGAAATATGACCAGAAATATGAGAGCATGTTGCATCATTGTTTTCTTCAGAAATTAAAATATCTTTTACAACATCTGTTCCCATTTCCTCTATTTTTTGATTAAAAGCAGCTAAGTTTCTGGTGCCCATTAGAGCTAAAATACGATATCGGCGATCCATTTCTCTCACCGCCCATTTCATAGCAATAGCGGCCTGTTTGGGATCGTCTACTACAGGCAACAGTAAATGAGGAACGTCTTGGTATGCGCGAAATTCGATAAACTTGGGATCTACTAAAATCATTCTCAAGTTTTCTGGAGTAAATCTATAAAACACTGTAAGAATTCTCTTAAAAAAACGGTTTCTCGTATTTCGCCTGGGATTTCGATACCTACAACAGATTTTCCTGGCCATGGTGCTAATATACGAACACTCTGCGCAGACAGTGCCATTGACAGGTCATCTGCCAAAGCAGCAATGCGAGAGAGTTTGATGCCAGGCCCGGGACGAAACTCGTATAACGTAATGACAGGTCCGGGCCGTACCGCCGTGATTTCGCCATCAATACCGAAATCCATAAATTTTTGTTTCAAAATTTGAGAATTTTGAATTAGCTTTTCGCGATCAATAGAAGATTCTATCTTGGGTGGTTTTTTGAAAAACTCTATTGTGGGAAGCTTCCATAGACCTTTTTGAGGACCTTTTTGCGTGCTGAAGCTTTTAAGTGTGTTAATACCTTGTTTTTTTATTTCTTCTTGAGTTTCAAGTTTTGCAACCAGTGGGTTTGTCTCTGGTGGGAGTATTTGTGGCTCAACCATTGGTGTATTTTGAATGTTTTGTGACTCTGTAAGTACAGAAATACTTTGAGACAGTTCAGTCGGAACTACTCCTTGTGGTGTTTCTGGTTTTGGCAAATCAAAAGGTAACGGCGGGGTTTTGTTTTCAATATTTTTTAATTTGCTAATAGCATTATAAAAGTAAGTATTTAATCTTTGTGTTACTCTAAGTGCAAATAGTCCAATTAGGTAAGAAAAATAAGTAAAAAGAACTTTTATAAATTTCCACATAGATTTGCTTATGAATTTAAAAACTTTACTAATTATTAGTGAAATACTGAGAGGAGTTGAAAACGTCAGTGCAATAAAAAATAAGAACAGTGTAACAATGGATGATCCAGCGATATTAAATTCTTTTTTTAAAATTTGAGCTAACCAATACCCAAAGTTACCTCCTGTTAATAATAAAGTATCCGAATATGACCAGTACTTCCACTGGAGTGATAGAAAAGTGGTCAATGCAAAAATAGAAATGACCATGCCGCTGATAGTGCTTAGAGTTTTGACCCATCCGCCTTCTTTTTTAAAGAGTAGGGTTCCAATAAATGCAAATAAAACCGGTAACAAAAAAGCGCCTAATCCGAATGTTGAAAGCAGAAGTGAAGATACCAGGGCACCAATTCTTCCACAAGCGTTTTGAGCGTTATCTTTTATATTACTAAAGAAAGAAGGGTCTCCTGGCATATAAGTAAGCAGTGCTAGAAAGCTAAAAAGAGCTAGGCCAAATAAACCTAGGCTAATTATTTCTGAGGCTAGGGTGCGTTGTTCCGGTTTTATTAATATTCCTTGTCTGTTCTGCATATACTTTCTATGGTACATGTGAATTTATGCTAATTCTAGCCTATGATCTGGGTGCCACAAAATTGGCAGTTGGAATTGTAAATTCGAAAGCAAAGATTTTAAAATCACTGAAATTTCCTTTAGATAAAACAGGCGGAAAAAAAACTATTTTAAATCAATTAGTAACAGTTGGGAAAAAATTGATAATAGAGTTTCCACGGGTTTCGAGAATTGGCATTGCTTCTGCTGGTCCGCTTCATGTTAAGCGCGGAGTGTTGATTAGCCCTACAAATATGATGGTGGGCCGGAAACCAATTGGTGTTGTTCCTATAGTTTCTTTTTTAAAAAGTGCATTAAAACGACCTGTCTACCTAGAAAATGACGCAGCAGCTTCTATTTTGTCAGAACACTGGGTAGGGGCAGCCAAAGGGTATAAAAATGCAATGATTTTGACTTTAGGTACTGGGCTTGGGACGGCGGTATTGGTTGATGGTAAGTTGATAAGGGCGGGGCGTGGATTGCATACAGAGGCAGGGCATCTTATTTTTAATCCAGCAGATAAGACGGCGCCTTGTGGATGCGGAAATTTTGGTTGTGCGGAAGCGTATTTATCAGGAAAAAATTTTGAAAATAGATTTTATAAAAAGCATGGTCTTGAGTTAAGTGCAACAGAAATTGCAATACTAGCTAAAAAAAGGGAAAAAAAAGCAGTTTTTGCGTTTCAAGAGTATGCATATTATTTGGCACTTGCTATGCATAATTATGTTGTTGTTTTTTCACCTGAGATTATTTTACTTACTGGAAGTTTTGCCCAGGTGTCATCTTTGTTTTTGTATGAAACCAAAAGGCATCTCAAAAATTTCTTAATCAAGAGAAGAAATTTCATTGATCAAATGCCTGAAATTAAAAATGCAGGTTTGGGGAATAACGCCGGACTTATTGGTGGAGCTTATATTGCATTTAAATCTTATTAATTCGTGTAATCTTTTGCAATAATTCCATATTTTTCTAGTTTTCTGAGCAAAGTCTTTTTTGGAATATTGGCATGGAGTGCAGTTTGATTGATCCGGCCTTTAAAAGTTTTTAAAGCACTAATTAAAAATTGCTTTTCAAATTCTTCCTTGCTTAACTGAAAATCCAGTTTTTGGACATTGAGCTTGAACCCTGTAGTTAAAACAGTACTAGCTGTGATCATAGACACTTGGGCCTCTGGTTCAGTAGTGATGCGTGTATGCTCTCCTCTTACGGATTCGGGCAGGCTGTCGCATGTAATCGTTTCACCAGTCTCTATAACAAATGCGTGTTCAATAACGTTTTCTAGTTCACGAATATTACCAGGCCAGTTATAGTTCTTAATCAGTACCATTGCATCATTATCAATGCTTTTAATGTTTTTCTTATGTTGAGCATTAAATTTCTCGATAAAATATTTTGCTAATGCATCGATATCATTTTTCCTTTCGCGTAAAGCTGGTAACATTATGGGCAGTACATTGAGTCGATAATATAAATCTTCTCTAAATTCTCCCTTTTTTATCATTTCTTCTAAAATACGATTAGTGGCTGCCACAATTCGCACGTTAACTTCGATTTCTCGATTGGCTCCAACGGGAGTAAACTTTTTTTCCTGTAACGCTCTTAAAAGTTTCACTTGCATTGCTGGTGAGACGTCTCCAATTTCATCTAAAAACAGAGTGCCACCGTCTGCGTATTGAAATTTCCCGATTTTTCTTGAATCCGCTCCAGTAAAAGCCCCTCGCTCGTGTCCAAAAAACTCACTTTCAATAAGAGTTTCTGGCACAGCTGAACAATTAATAGTGACAAAGCGGTTGTCTTTTCTAGGGCTATTAAAATGCAATGCTTGTGCTACTAGTTCTTTGCCAGTTCCGCTTTCTCCACGTATTAAAACTGCTGTGTCTACGCGTGAGAGTTTGTCAATAATTGAAAAAATACGCTTCATTTCTGTGCTTTGACCAATAAATTCTGTGTCATTGGGGAGTTTTATCATGGGCGCAGAAAACGACATATTTTTTACCATCGTATGTGCTTTGAGAGCCTTATCGATGAGATATCCTAGATTCTCAGCGTTAATTGGCTTTTCTAAGTAATTATAAGCACCTTCTTTTGTGGCTTCTACGGCGTCTCGGATGTTCGAATATGCTGTTAAGATAATAACAATGATAGAAGGGTCATGAGATTTGATTTCTTTTAAAGCCTCAAGCCCCGTCATTTTAGGCATGTTAACATCTAAGAGTACAAGGTCATATTTTCCTGCACGTACTTTGTTCACTCCTTCTTCTCCATCGCATGCCTGATCCACTTGATAGTGGTTTTCTGAAAGAGCAGTAACTACTGCTAATCTTAAATCAGCGTCATCATCTACTACTAGTATTTTAGGCATAATTGTTCTCCTTTTTAATTTCCTGCGGGGGATTCATAGGTAATAAAATTTTAAAACAACTTCCATGTTCTGGGGTGCTGTCGACTTCAACTTTCCCGCCATGAGCTTCGATAAAGTATTTAGTCAAATAAAGACCCAATCCAGTTCCTGATACTTTAGAAGTAATTTGATTTTTGGCCCTATAAAATTTTGTAAAAAGACTATCCATTTCTTCTGCTGTAATGCCAATGCCATGGTCTTGAACTGAAATTTCTATCCAGTCGCCAAATTCTCTGCTTTTAATACAAATTTCAGATTCAGGTGTGGAATATTTAATGGCATTATCAATTAAGTTATTTATCACTTTTGAAATCAGGGAAACATCCATTTTAATAGAAAAAAGTGGTTCTAGTTCTGTGTTGATTTTTATTTTTTTAGAGCGCACATGAGATTCAAAGCTGGTTATGGAACGTTCAATAACCTGGTTAG
>JACQAU010000220.1 GCA_016194835.1 Deltaproteobacteria bacterium | reverse complement strand
GGCAGTAAAACAGGCTGTTTCAAAGGCACATGCTACTGTGGTATTAAAAGGCGCTGCTACTTTGATTGGTTCTCCAGAGGATAGATTATATCTCAATCATTATCCTAACGATGGGATGGCAACAGCAGGCAGTGGAGATGTTTTAGCTGGTATGATTGGAGGGTTGCTTGGACAAAAAATGGATGTCTTTCAGGCAACGCTTTTGGGTATTTTCTTACATAGTTTAGCCGGTGGTTTGGCAGCAAAAGATTTTGGTCATCGTAGCATGACAGCTCCTGATATTATTGATAATATAAGCCATGCCTTTAAAGAACTTAAGTCAACTTCAGAAACAGCCAGTTTTGTTGAATCATGCACCAAGTTGTACTAAAGCTGATATAAAAATAATTACTAAAAGACTTTCAAAAATTATTAAATTTGGTGATTGTGTTTTACTGGAAGGCTCATTAGGAGTCGGCAAAACTGAATTTGCTAAAGGTCTTATGAGTGCATTTGGCGTAAGGCGATTTGCCTGTGGCAGTCCTACTTTTCCTATTATTAATGAGTATAATTATTTAAATAAAAAAATAGCTCATATCGATTTTTATCGTTTGAAAAATTATGATGAAATAGAAGATATTGGTATTCCATCTTATTTTTGGGATGAAAATGTCATTGTGATTTCAGAGTGGCTTAATCTTTTTCCTAAATTTGAGAGGCAGGTAATGAAAAAAGCAAATTCAAGCATTTGGAAAGTGAAATTAGAATTTGATAAAACATCTCCTGCAACAAAGCGTAAAGTGAGCATTTTTACGGGATATCACTAAACGATCCGTCTCCAACACCAGAAATCTCCTCTTGAATAGCTCTAAATGAAGGCAGTTTTACAATTGGAGGTATTGCATGAGCCAAAACCATACGGGTTTCTTGCGTCTTAAAAAGTGAAAGTACTCGGACCGGACAATTATACCAAGAACCACTGACAAATTTGTGGGACAAAGCCCATGGCCATAAGTTTCGTGGTAAAATAGATAAAAACCCTGAAGCCAGGAGAGTACAACCTTCATTTTCCCATGATATATTAGGCTTGTGTAAGTGGAGAAGAAAACTGGTGTTGCATTTTTTATTCGGAGCTTTTTCTATCCAAAGTAATGGCTTTTTTACTATTTGAGGAACAAAAAAACCAAATGCGAGGTTTGGTGAAGTCCTAGGAATATAAATCGACAATGGTCTCTTTACAGTTACAACGGCACACACATCTGGAAACTGTTTTAGGTGACGGTTTACTTCAAAATAAGTTCCATTTGCTACCCAAGTTTCACCCCAAATGACACGCAAAAGAAAAACAATATTTACAACAAAAATTAATTTTATTACAAAAACAGAGGTTTTGGTAATCCAAGAAGGACCAGAAGGACCAGAAAGAAATGAACCCCAGCCTACCCATGCACACCACACACATAAAACTTCAAGTGGGATCATAAAGCGGGGCTCTTTATGCGCTATCAAAACATGACCTAAAGCATACAAAAATCCGCCTAAGGCCCACGGTGTCAATTGGTGCAGTCCTTGTATGAATCCATATAATACAAACGGAACTGCTATTATTGTTAATGGTAAAAAAATTCCACCCCAATGGCTCTGAAAATAATCCAGATACACTATAGCTGCACTTTGAGTGCCAAAATTTTTAGCAGCTAACCCGCTCCACACATTGTATTGCAAAAACATCCACAGGCTCTCCCAGGGACGGCCATAATAAAACCAATCCGCAGCACCAAAAACCATAACGCCAACTCCAAGTCCGATAAGAAATTTTCCAAAATTTAGCGGCTTAGATCGATGCCATAAAAACCTGAAGCACTCGCACAATAAGATTCCCAGAGTTAGTAGAAATGCGGGGTACTTAAACGCTCCAATCCCAATACTGACTACACCAGCCCAGAAAAAGTGTCTTTTTGAAAGAAGTCCTAGTGCAACCCAGAAAGCCACCGTCGCTATATGTTCCTGGCTTGGCTTAATAGAGGCTAGAGCAAAGAAAGAAGGCAAAACTAAAAGTGAAAGAGCTGCGTGTTCGTATTTTTTTAAAACTGAAAATTCCGTTTGTTTGTAAAGTTCAAAAAAACCCCAAAGAATTCCAAAATCTAATAGGCCAGAAAAAACCTGCACGGAAAAAACACGAAGCCATATCCAATCTGGAGATAGCCAATGAGAGATCCTAAGCGGCAAAGTCAAAAGCAAGGGCCAAGAAAGATTGCGAAGGTGTAATCCGACTTCATGTGTATGGCTCATTGAGCCACTGACTAAAAACTGTGCAAACTCGACCGTCTGAAACCACTCATCTGGGTACGACCAGGCAGAATGCGTTGCTGACATGAGAAGTCTAATTCCTAGGCCTATTAAAAGCCATAATTTAAACGGTGACAGTTTCAAGTTATGTTCCTTGAAAAACTAAAAGGCGGATCTTTGGACACAACG
>JACQAU010000004.1 GCA_016194835.1 Deltaproteobacteria bacterium | reverse complement strand
CAAGGTTATTTTTTGAAATAAAATCTCTCAAAGCTAATTTTATTTGCTTTTCGTCTTTATTTTTCGCACAAATACTAAAAACCGCACCTTGAGAGTTAGCATTTTGTAATTTTTTTTCATCAATATCAATTGCTATCACAAGAGCTCCGGCGTTTCTTGCGTGTTGTACCATGTAGATGCCAATTCCACCCACGCCTATCACTATTGCCACATCCAATCTTTGGATACGGCTCCGGACTGCAGATTGGTATGGAGTGGTCACGGCATCTGCGATTACGGAAAGCTGAGAGAGTTCAAATGTCTTTAAATTTTTAGGTAGAACACATAAAAACTTTGCCGGAACCACTATGTGTGAAGCAAAACCGCCGTTAAAATCATTGCCTGGCATTTTTTGTTTCTGGCAAATATTTTCTCTTTCGTTCTGGCAGAACTCACACTCGCCACATGGCAGTACTGCTGGCACTATTACGTTTGAACCAATCAGGTTTTCGTAATTTTTTTCAGCTGCTACCACTTTGCCACTGATTTCGTGACCCAATATAAGAGGAGGAGTTTGTTTAGTTTTTACAGACTGAGTTAAAAAACTAAGATCTGTGTGACAAAGTCCACATCCAGCAACCTGAACGACCACTTCATTTGGTAAAATTTGAGAAATCTTAAATTCTCTTTTCTCTAAAAAAACACTTGGCCCAGAAAAAAAATAACCCGACGCATTAATTTCTTGCATAAAGTTCACCACCATCTTTTCTTGCCCCTTTTTATTGTTTATTCAAGTGGTCAAATTATGTCGAGGAAATTTTTTGTTTCACAAACTCATTTTTTATGATGAAACGTTAGCATATGCCTGAACCAATACTAGACCTTTTTGAATTAGAAAAAGCATGGTCAGAAGAACAGAAAGAAACCGTTGTGCAGATCAGACGTTTTGTAAATCAAGAAGTTCTTCCGATTATGCAGGAATATCATAACAAAGGTGTTTTCCCAAAAGACCTAATCCCCAAACTATCAAAACTTGGCATTTTAGAAGCAATCGAAGAAATCGATCCAATAACCTATGGATTGACCCTTCGAGAATTAGAACGCGGCGGGTCAGAGATCAGAAGTTTTATAAGTGTTCAGGGTTCTTTAGTTATGTCTGCTATCTCAAAATTTGGCTCAGAGGAGCAAAAGAAAAAATGGCTACCACCGCTTGGCAAGTTAGACGTGATTGGTTGTTTTGGGCTCACAGAGCCAGACTTTGGGAGTAATCCATCCGCCATGAGGACTCGTGCTGAAAAATTTTCAGGAGGCTATAAGATATCGGGCAGCAAGTGCTGGATTACAAATGGCACGTTAGCCAAGGTTGCTGTGATTTGGGCAAGACTTGGAGACCAAATTCATGGTTTTTTAGTCGAAACAGATCGCAAAGGATTCGACGCTCGCCCCATTCATGGAAAATGGAGTTTCAGAGCAAGTGACACGGCAGAAATTTTTTTAGATAAAGTCGAAGTGCCAATGACTGCGATTTTACCAGAAGCAAATTCATTAGGAGCGGCACTGAAATGTTTAAATCAAGCCCGCTATGGTATTTCATGGGGAGTGATTGGTGCTGCAAGCCATGCATTTGAAGAAACACTCAAGCATCTTTTAGAAAGACCACAATTCGAAGGCAAGCCCCTGGCTTCGCATCAACTAATTCAAAACAAACTGGCTTGGATGGCTACCGAAATCACAGCTATGCAACTAATCGCAAAGCATATTGGCATTCTGAAACAAGAAGGCAATTTAAAATCTCATCACATTTCCTTAGCAAAAATGAATAATTGCAGGAAGGCACTAGAAGTCACTCGCACGTGTAGAGAACTCCTGGGAGCAAGCGGTATTCATAACGAATATCATGTAGGAAGACACATGACTAATTTAGAAACTGTAATTACATACGAAGGCACGGAGCATATTCATGCTTTAGTGCTGGGTCAGCATTTGACTAAAATAAAGGCATTTGTATAACCCGAGATTCAGAGCATATAATCACAATGCATTAGTTGACACACCTATTGACTCAGAAATGCAATCTAAAATAATGCCACTTGAGCTGGGACAAGAGCAATACGATCATTCAATATTTCTGACTCCTTGCCTGTTCGGGTAATAAAGAGCACCTTAGAACGCCCATAATGTTTTAGAAAGCTGTCGGCTGATCGTCGAAGTGAAAGATTTATTTCAGATTTGCATAAAATCGGGATAAGTCCTAAATATCCCTTCTTGGTTCTAATCGAAATTGGAATCATGGCACCCCCGCGAGTTTTATAGTGAAAAAAATCTGCGCGCTCACCAATACGGTATTGAAACTGCGCGCGAATATTTCGGTAAATCAGCGTAATCCAGTCGGAATCATCCAATCTAGTATCTGAAAGGTATGGTAACGAAGTCTTGTACACTAGGCGGATGTCACGGTCTAAGATTGTTTCTAAAATATCTGCTAATTGACTAACCCGAGTGCGCTCGTCTCGAATATGAAACAGCCCAGGTAATCCTCCGTTTTTTAGATACCTTTCGATTGCATTAGAGTGCTCATTAAAAAGTGAGGATGGAATCACGAATCGGTGCTCCATATTTTCAAATGATTCGCATGTAAGCATCTGTAGAAACAAAGATGAGTTTGGTTCATTTTCTATCTCAGTCATACAGAAGGGTAAAAGTTCAAGATTACTAATCCTTCCGGTGAGTGATTCTCGTATTGCTTTACGACTAGTAAATCGCACTGATCCAGTCAAAATAAACCGTCCAGGAGTTGAACTTGTGCCTATCTTGACTTTGAGTGCCGAAAACAACCCAGGGACAAGTTGACACTCATCAATTCCAGATCGGTTGGCCTGTAATGATTCGATGAATTTTTTTGGAGAATTAGAGGCGGTTTTAAAAATATCTTCGTCATCTAGAGTAACGCACTCCCTTGCATTAGCTTTGAGAAATGTGGTTTTACCAACCTGACGGTGCCCTAAAATGCCGATAATTCTTGCAAATTTAATGAGTCGATCAAAACTTTCTTGAAGATGACGAAGTCGAGTGTGGGGCATATTTCCTAGTCTACCAGAAAACGCAGTGAATGCAAATTCTAGCATAATATCCAGAAAATGCATTCACCGCGTTTTCTGGTAGGCTACCAGTTCTAGACGTCCAGTAAAGCTGGTACTGCAGTACTACCGTCACTGACTCATTACTTCTGCTCAAGTTTTATCTTTGACAGATTAATCTTTCTAACATATTATTGTAAGAAACTATCATTTTTTGATAGTTTCTTACAATAATATGTCTGAACTCATTGATCTTATTTTAGAGCAAATTCCTGATGATGTATTTACAGATACAGAATTGATTCATATTCTATCAGATTCTGCTGCGAGTCGCTACAATCGGATCAAACGCGCCATAGCAAAGGGGGAGATCATTCAAATTCGCAGAGGGCTTTATTGCTTAGGCAAACGCTATCAAAAAAAAGGTGTTTATCCCTATGAGCTAGCACAAAAAATTTACGCGCCATC
Organism: Deltaproteobacteria bacterium; assembly: GCA_016194835.1. Taxonomy (GTDB): domain Bacteria; phylum Bdellovibrionota; class UBA1018; order UBA1018; family UBA1018; genus JACRAO01. The sequence goes on along the minus strand of JACQAU010000004.1, from coordinate 3,745 downwards.
TTATATCAGCTTAGAGTCAGCCTTGTCTTATCACGATTTGATCCCAGAGGCTGTTTATACAATCACTAGTGCTAGCACCAGACGCTCTTGTCAATTTAAAACTTCATTGGGAGTTTATTCCTATCAAAAAGTGCCAATGCAAACTTTTTTTACAGGAGTGGAAAGAATAAAGCATGAAACACATTTTTTTCTGATGGCTTCTCCATTAAAAGCATTGTGTGATTATGTTTTTACACGTCGTTTAGACTGGAAAGACTGCACTCCACTTTATAAAAGTTTAAGAATTGAAACGGATAATTTAAAATTTAAAAAAGAAGATATTAATGAACTCATAAATGCTTATCCATCTCACAGAGTTCGTAGATTTTTAAAAGCAATCAGAAAGGAGCTTTCTATATGAATATTAAAATTATTCAAGACCGCATAGACAATTATTCCCCGCAAAATCAACTTTCTAGTTTATCTAGGCAAGGTTTTTTTAAAGTTGGAGTTTTTCTTGGAGGAACTTGTTTAAGAATTTTTTATGGACTCAATCGTTTTTCTGAAGACATGGACTTTGCCTTAAAAAAAGTAAACCCAAAATTTGATTGGTCCCCATATTTAAACAGTTTACAAAATGATTTCACAGCCTATGGCTATCAACTGCAGATTCAGGATCGATCGACTCTAAAAAGCCCAGTAAAAACAGTTTTTTTAAAAGACAACTCCATTGGAAAAATTTTAATCTTAAAGCATAAAAAAAATACCACCCCAAAATCAATTAAAATTAAACTCGAAATAGACACAAATCCACCTCTTGGTGCAACGTATGAACAAAAATATATTGATTTTCCAGTTACTGTGCCCGTCTTGTCTCATGATTTGCCCAGTCTTTTTGCTGGAAAAAGCCATGCACTTTTATGCAGAAACTGGGAAAAAGGCAGAGACTGGTTTGATTTTATCTGGTATACGGGACGAAAAGTAGCAATTAATTTTGATCTTTTGTCAAACGCAATTGATCAAAGTGGACCCTGGAAAGGGAAGGGGATAAAACTTAATAAAAATTGGTACACTGAAAAAATGCAGGAAAAAATTTTGACTACAGACTGGGAAAACCAAAAAAAAGATATGGCACGTTTTGTAAAACAAAAAGATTTAGATTTAATGGATTCCTGGAACAGTGCTTTTTTCCTCAGTCGTCTAGAAATAATGCAAGAACATGTGCAACAGCACAATATAACTTGACATGACTAAATCTAAACATAAGTATATATGGCAGGTAAAATCTATATGTTAGGACTTTACGAAAGAAATATTAACTCTTGTGTTAAAAAAATAAGTGCAAATAAAATATTAACGAGCGCATCTCTTTTGGATCTAAATCACAGCATGAGAGTGGAACTAACCATAAATCTAAAATCTTTAATTATCGAAAAAACTAAAGCGGTTATTTTAAAAGCTCCACTTGGGGTCTGCAATCAAACGACTGTTTTAATAAAAAAACTGGAAGGTCTCAAACTAGAAAGAGGGATTAATAGAAAACTAATAGAAGCCTTGGGAACAGCAGACGGATGTACACATCTTTATGAACTTTCACTTAATGCAATTCGACTAAGTTATAACGTATTAATAGGTATAAATTTTAATTGGAAAGAATGGGTAAACAAATCCCTTTCGGATGAAGAGTTTGTCAAAAAAGCCAAACCATGGTTAAAGAACGCTTGTTATCCATTTAGAGAGTAGGCTAGAGAGTAGGAGGGATGTTATGAATGATCTAGAAAAAAAACAACGCACAATTATTGAGCCATTTAAAATAAAAATGATTGAGCCTTTGCCATTTACAAGCAAAGAAGAAAGAAAACAAATACTAGAAAACGCAGGATTTAATTTATTTTTAATCCCCGCAAACAAAGTCACTTTTGATTTTTTAACTGATTCTGGCACAACCGCAATGAGTGCTTCGCAATGGGGCGCCATGCTCACTGCTGATGAAAGTTATGCGGGTTCCACTAGTTTTTATAAGTTTGAAAAAAAAGTAAAGGAATTAACCGGTTACTCCTATGTAATCCCCACACACCAGGGTAGAGCGGCTGAAAGGCTTCTTTTTTCTATTTTGGTAAAATCAGACAGCAAAATACCCTCTAATAATCACTTTGATACAACACGCGCTAACATAGAACACGCAAGTGGTGAAGCTATAGACCTAGTAATAGCAGAAGGAAAAAATCCGTCTGTATTTCATCCCTTTAAGGGTAATATAGATTTAGAAAAATTAGAAAACTTTTGCAAAGAAAACCATCAATTTATCCCTTTCGGAATGCTCACTATCACCAATAACACGGGAGGGGGACAGCCTGTGGCATTAGAAAATATTCGTGGAGCTTCTAAAATTTTCAAGCGCTATGACGTTCCTTTTATACTAGATGCATGCCGTTTTGCAGAAAATAGTTATTTTATCAAATTGCGCGAAAAAGCTTACGAAAACTATTCTGCTAGAGATATTGCAAAAGAAATTTTTTCTTGTGCAGATGGTTGTTTAGTAAGCGCAAAAAAAGATGCTTTAGGAAACATTGGTGGTTTTATTGCTCTTAGAGACGGCAAATGGGTGGATCAGATCAGAAACTTGCTTATTTTAACGGAAGGTTTCCCAACTTACGGCGGACTTGCCGCCAGAGATCTAGAAGCACTCACTGTAGGGCTAGACGAGGTTTTAGATGAAAACTATCTCTCTTATCGACTTGCTGTGTGTCGTTACATGGCAGAGGGTTTAAATAAACTAGGCATTCCGACAGTTCAGCCACCCGGTGGGCACGCTGTGTATATAGACGCAAAATCTTTTTTGTCACACATCCCACCCGAAAACTTTCCTGGCCAAGCTTTGGTGTGCGAGTTGTACATAGAAGAAGGAATACGGTGCTGCGAGATTGGATCTGTTATGTTTGGAAAGCAAAGTGGGGCTAAATTTCATCCTTCCGCTATGGAACTTGTGAGACTTGCTATTCCACGCAGGGTTTATACACAAAGTCATTTTGATTATATTTTAGAGGGCATTTCTAACATAGTAGCCAGAAAAAATAAAATACGGGGACTCAAAATAATTTATGAACCCCCGTATCTGAAACATTTTACAGCAAAATTTAGCGTAGTTTAACCACAAGCCTATTTTTTCTGCAAAAGCTCTAATCCTTCAGATTTTAGTAACTGAAAATCATTATCAAATGTAAGAAGTTTTACAGAATTTGTTATAGCTGTTGCTCCAATGATGACATCACCTGGACCCAATTTTGGATACTTGGCAAGTAAGTTTGAAGCCAGCATATAAGTTTCTTTTGTGGTCTCAAGAAATGGAAAAAGTTCTAACGCTTTTTTATTCGTTTCCCATTCCAATGCAGTTCTAAAACCACCTAAAAATTCGACTAAAATTTGACCACAAATCGCTGCTTTATTGTTTGCAACTAGAGACCAAACCAGTTCTCCTATATGGTGAGTTTTCTTTCGGTAAAGATTTATCCAAATACTGCTATCAATTAAGACCATTTTGTATACTTGCGCTGTTTTTTTATTTTTTTCAATGAATGCGGGAGAGTATTGTGAAATAGATGCTCTAGAAAGGAGAGTCTCTTTTTTAGAGAAATATAATCACTAAGCGAAGTCACGATAGCCTCACTATATTTGCTCTTACCGCTTAACATCATTACTTCTTGTAGCATTTCTGTCTTTAGAGTGATTGTTGTTCTCATTGTCCTTTCCTTAAGACAGAGTATAG
>JACQAU010000219.1 GCA_016194835.1 Deltaproteobacteria bacterium | reverse complement strand
CTCATAATTATTTAAAGGTGTTTCTGGAAAAGGTTCGTGTAGAATCCTTCTTAAAATAACTGAAGAGTCCAAATAAGCAAACTTCATCTCTCTTCTCTATCTTCCAATAAATATTCAAGTGAAGATTTACTGAGTTGGGTGGCCTTGGCTTGCGGCGATCGCTCTAACCAATCTTGAATAACAACTTTTAAATTTTTCTTTGGATGTATAATTTCAACATTAATTTTTTTCTTTTCATAATAAGGCACAAGCTTTGCTACTGGATGCTGGTGATCAAGAACAATGACCTCTGCACCTTGTTTAACTTTTTTTAGGTATTTACCTAAATAGATTTTTAGTTTTGCTATATTCACCTTGTGATCTTTATGTGGTCTCAACATGACTTAATAGTAGTCACATTTAATTTATTTGTCAACTAGGAATTATTACAGATGGTGTCAGATTTGTCATATGGAAATCTATGGATTTCTCCACGGACTTATATTTGGAGTAAGTTCGTTCTTGCTGTCATCGGAGTCAAAATAAAAAACATGCTTTTTAATAGTAATGTCGCCGCTTGTGGGCAGAGGCAGGGCAACAAGAAATTTTGCGATTTTTTGCCTGTTTTTTTTTGTATAAAAACTAGGTATTCTATGTATTGATTTGGCGTGATAGTAATATATTTTTGATACATCAATTGGATTGTTTACCACTGTACCATTAATTTTTATACCAAACTGGTAGTCGCGATAAGCTGCATATGAGAGCTTAAATTCTTCGTCGTTTCCTATTCCAAGTACAAGCTGTGCCCAATTAGTGTTATTTTGATTGTACATGCTAAATTGTTTATTCTCTAAAACTACGTCTAAAAGCTCATATGCTCCTGGTATTTTATTTTTCCCAAAAAGAAATCTATTTTCTACAGTTTTTATTACAGCAGCCATTTCTGCACGAATGTTGGCGTTGTCGATGGTGCATTGTTTTTCTGGTCCACACAGTGTTCTGGCTTCTCCAAAAGCTGTCCAAGAGATGGCTACAAAATCTCTCTCTTCAGGCGTAAGTTTAAAGAGTTCTCTAAAAATCAGTTCTCTGATCGAATTGGCTTTTTCGCAAAATGCTTTGGCATGTTTATAGTCTAATGTTGCGCATTGTATTAAATTATCTACAAGTGCCTTGTATTTTTTTTCCCCAAGTGGTTTTTGAAATGTTGCTTTTATTGTGCCTTTTAAATTAGTTCTAATTTTTTCCATTTTTAATGCATAATAGTTAAGTTCCATCTCATAAATTTTATTTAAATAATCTTTATCTGAATTGCAAAATGGGCTCTGTGTTCCTTTGTTGACAAGCTCTGACAAAGTTTGTGGTAAATCTGGATAAAATGAAACGCTCTCTTGCGAGATGTAGGCATTTTGTAGTGTTTGTTTTTGGTCATTTGTAGTAACCGGTGCGATAACTGGGATCCAAGTTGTATTCTTGTTATCCTTAAAAACAGATCTAGTTAAGTCAGTTTCAAAACTTGTTCCTATAGGTATGTCTATGGTCTGCCATTTGTTTTCTGTCTCAAAAAATGCTTGAGTTTGGTTCTGTGTCACTAGATAACCTTTTAATGGCGGAATGTGTTGTTCTTGTGCGAGATCAAGCTGGTCTGGATCTAAAACTAATTTATTACCTGGCTGAAAAAATTTTATATCTGTTATCGGTTCTTTTATTGCTTTAGTAAATTTAATGTATTCTACGTTGTTATCTGTGGTTAATGTATTTAAACGATCTAAAAAACTTTTGTCTTTTGAGGAGATAATTCTAAATTTAATAACATGCTCTTTTGTTTCTGGATTTGTTATTACTTCTTCGATACGTCCTACTGTGCCTGCTGGGATTGTGAGTGTTGTGTCTCTAAAATACACAGTTTCTTCTTGGAGTGAAAAAAGAGCATTTTTTGAAGGAGTGTTGGCACTTATAAATAACAATCCGCATAAAATAATAGAAATAAGTCTAATAAATTTATTAGTTTCTTTCATAAGATAGTAATATACTGTACTTTTTTATAAAAAGCTATTTTTAACGATTTAAAGGGGAAAAACATGATTAATAAACAAAATTTATTTATTTTTTTGTCATTTTTTATTACTTCGCAAACTTTACTTGCCGAAAACGTCAAGTATTATCCGCATACTTTCATGTGGGGAGCTGCTTTTTCTGCACACCAAGCAGATGGGGCTTTTGGCGGAGGTGAAAATGGCGATTGGTATGAATTTGAGCATTCCTTAATCAATGGCGTTTCGCCAATACAGCATGGTAATACAGCCGATCGCGCCACTGATCATTGGCATCGCTACTCAGAGGACTACGAATGGGCCCAGAAACTTGGGCTTAATTCGCTGAGAACATCGCTAGCTTGGGAAAAAATAGAGCCATCATTTGGTGTTTTTAGTGAAGACGTCATACAACACTATAGAGGTCAGTTTCAAAATATGATTGCACGTGGGATTAAGCCCATGATTGCACTTCACCATTTTACACACCCTAAATGGTTTCATGAAAAAGGTGGCTGGCTTAACCCAGAAAGTCCAAAGTGGTTTTTAGAGTATGCCAGCTTTGTGGTAAAACACTTGGGAGATCTTTGTGATTTGTGGATTACTTTTAATGAACCAATGATTTTAGTAGTAATGGGATATCTCAAGGCTGAAATCCCTCCACTTATGAAATCCATAGATGCTTCGTATGAAGCATCTTTCAATATGGCACGAGCTCATCGCATGGTTGCGTATCACATACACCAAGTTCAGGGTGATTCACCCAATGGAAGAGGATCTGATGGTACACTTCGTGGTGTGAGTTTTGTCAATTCTTTGCAAATCTATGACCCATTGAACCCCAATAATCCTAATGACGTGCGAGCTGCAAAGTGGGTGACAAAGATCAATAACTGGGATTTTTTAAGAGGAGTAGAAACTGGAATATTAAAATTCGACTTATTGCCCGAACTAATGCTTGGGAAATCCTTTGAAAGAGCTATGCCGCAAGAAGACTTGCCCCCATGGGCTCAAAAAGGTCCATTCATGGACTGGATTGGAGTTAATTATTACAACCGTTGGTTTATTAAATACAATTTTTTTAATTTACTTAAAGTAGAATGGCTTGTCCCTGATGGTATAAAAGGAGATAACGGTTATGCACTTTATCCAGAGGGGTTAGAACAAGTTTTAAGACAAACTCATACCGAATTTCCCAAGTACCCTCTGATAGTTAGTGAAAATGGGTTAGCAGATGGAGAAGATTCAAGACGGCCTGATTTTATCAAAAATCACCTGCTGTTTTTAGATAAAGCCCTCTTTGGTAACGCCCAAAACTTGCCTTTGGATATTTTAGGCTATTATCATTGGAGCTTAATGGATAATTTTGAATGGTTACATGGATATCTATACCGATTTGGTTTATTAGAAATTCAGTATGATAATGACTTAAAAAGAGTTCCCAGGCCGAGTTATTTCGTGTATTTAAAAGAAATACAAAAAAGAAAAGAATAGTGCTATAAGTACTTTTTTAGGAGATAAATTATGAAAAAATTAGGTTTGTTGTCTGTGTTATTTCTTCTTATTTCTGGCTCGTTATGGGCTGCAGTTGCGACCAATCAGATTTTAAATTTTGCTCTAACAACCGAACCCCCGCAGCTAAACTCAATGAAAGCAACAGATACTTCGAGTAGTTTTGTGCTTGGGCACATTTTAGAAGGGCTTACACGTTACGGAAAGAGTGACGATATTGTTCCCGGTGTGGCT
>JACQAU010000003.1 GCA_016194835.1 Deltaproteobacteria bacterium | reverse complement strand
ATATTTTCTTTTATTTCTGAAACAGGTGTGAGTTTATCTCGATCAGCACACACACTAATTGTATATGTGAAGTCTTCTATTGTCTTAGATGGACAACTTGTTCCATATTTTCCATAAAAACAATTATTATTTATATTCGAACAACAATAGCCATTAACGCCACTAACTGATACACTGCTATTCATGCTTTCTAAAGAAGCTTGATCACATTTATAATTAATATATGGCGAATAATTGTAATCTGGATTTTCGTCTATTGTTAGGCTTTGGTCATCTTCATCGCTAACAAAAATAATACCTCTCAGGCTATCTTTTCTGAAAAAAGCGGTTTCTGTTGATTCATTATCATGTAAAAGCTGTAAGACGGAAGATAACCCGCGTTCTGATCCGTGGCCTGCGCTACCTGTGCTGGCGTTAACCATAAAATTATGAATAAGCTGCTCAGTCCAAGCAGCGTCGGCAGGAACACCTTGTGGTTGTGTAGAAATAATGGCTTTTCCAGAATGAATTGAATCATTTTGAACCGTATTTACACATTGGGTTACGCTAGATTCACCATTTTGAGTATTTGGAGTCACACAACGCAAAGTGCCTGTGTTTTTTGTTTGATCATCTCGCGTAGCACATTGTGTGGTGCCTTTTATAAAATATGGCATTAGCTCTGAGCAAAGCGCTGGGATTGGGCCGTCATGGATACCTGGTAAAAGTCTTGCGTAGTTTTGATTCCACACCGGTACCAGTTCTTTAAAAAGTACTCCAGAATCAAATGCTCCAGTAGAGAGATTTACAAATTCTGGATTCCAACTTGGATTCGTAAAGGTATTTAAACGACTGTTAATATAAGTTGATTTCCATCCTGTTGTACCTGGCACAAGTTTATTTAAATAATTATAAAATGATTGGTGTGCCAAATAAGTATCAGTAGTAACAACTGCAATTCGTATATCCCACGTGGGTTGCATGTATTTTTTTGCAAATCCTGAAAATCCATTTCTGAGTTTTTGCTGTGACACATCCATACTGGCCGAATTATCTACTACCCAAAGAAGATCAATTTTTGTATTTATTTCTTGTTGAGCGCTAAAAGTTTGTTCTTGCTGCGCTAGACGAAATGAGCTTTTGAGCTGACCAGTGCAATTCATAAACAAAGCTCCTAAAATCAGGCACCAAAAAAAAGATTTAAATAATTTTTTGAGGCGCATATACGATCTACACCCAGAGCGGCTTCACCTTCTTCTTGATGAATACTGGCATCCCATTTAACATTTTTAGTTTGTATAAAATGATCTTGCGCAACACCAAGAGATTCCATAAATTTATCCTTGGGAATTTTACATTCTTCCTTACAAACCGAGCCTTTTAGACAGTAATGTGCAGTAATCACAGAATGTGGTCCAGCTACGGGACCAATTAAAACTTCTATATTAGCCACCCTGTTTTCTTGAGGTTTATTTTTCTGAGGCATAATCTGGTGAGCAACAGGAACATTATCTATTTTTATGCAAAGTGATTTGTCTAAAATCTGAGAGTGAGCCAAACTGATCAAATTATTATGTTCTAGACATGCATCATCACTAGAATGTGAAGCAATTGGTTTATGATGAAATGTTAGGATAAAGCAAGTTTTTTTAAGTGGAATTGGCTTTGCCACCGATTGTACGGATGCCGGAACAATTAGTGGAGAAATTATATTATTTTGTAGCTCTACTTTAGGGGTAATTTTATTTTTGCTTTCTGAATGCTCAGTAATCTCTTGCTGTAGCAAACTTGTTTTTTGTGCCTTTTTGCAGCCTCCAAGACTGAGGGCAAAGATAAGTCCAAAAACAAATCCGGCACCCCAGAAGAAAAATTCTAATTCGCGTTCAATTGACCGACGTGCGATCCTCATAAAGAACTCCTTTACCTATTGTTAATATTAATTAATATTATTAAAAAAAGCAAATAATTTATTTTTATTAATTATTTCAGGTGGATGAGTAAGTTTATCAAAGCTGGATATGTTGATACTTTTAGATATTTTGACAAACGTCCTGGGAATTATACTTGGTGGAGCTATCGACCTCATGTGCGTGAAAAAAATATCGGATGGCGAATTGATTATTTTTTTGTGACCAATGAAATGCAATCCACTCTAAAAAGCTCTAGCATCCAATCTCACATTATGGGTTCCGATCACTGCCCAATTGAATTAATTCTTTTTTAATCACCCAAACCTCTGCAGGTCGTGGTCTCAGATTATACCGGCTGCCCATACTGTAACCATACGCCCCAGCAGAAAATACTGCCAAATAGTCTCCACGATTCACTCCAGTAGGAAACAATCGGCCCAATGCCAAAAAATCAGAAGACTCACACACCGGCCCCACTAGATCTGTCTTTTTGCACTTACTCTTCAATAATGCTTCGTCTACAGGTAAAATCTTATGATAACTCTGATACAAAGCCGGTCTTAATAAATCATTCATGCCAGCATCTAAAATTAAAAAATCCTTCTCTTTTCTTTTCTTTCTATACAAAACTTTTGTAAGCAATACTCCAGCATTACCAACTAAAAACCGCCCAGGTTCTAAAATAACTTTAAGTGGTGTCTGAGAGGCCGGGCCAAAAAGTTTTAAAATCAATTTGCCATATTCTTTAAGCGGAAAAGGTTTCTCATTCTTATACGTTATTCCAAGCCCACCACCTAAACTCACAAAAGAAAGTTTTTTTGCGAGCATACTTTGAATTTCAAGAATAAGTGCTTGTGTTTTATAAAACGCTTCTTGAAAGGGTTTTAATGTTAAAATTTGACTTCCTATATGAATACTTACTCCCTTGAAATCAATAAATTTCAACTGATTACGCTTTGTAAGTAAAGAAAAAATTTCGTTTTTATTTAAACCAAATTTATTTTTTTTCAATCCCGTTGCAATATAATGATGTGTTTTTGCGTCAACATTTGGATTCCATCTGAAAGCAATAGGCGCTTTTTTATTTAAACTCTTTGCGATGTTATTAATAACAAACAATTCTTCTTCTGATTCAACATGAAATGAATAAATATTTTTTTCTAAGGCTGCTCTGATTTCATGTTCCATTTTGCCAACACCTGAAAAGACTAGTACTTTCTTAAGCATTGATAGAGTTTGTAAAATAGCTTCTTGTGAATATACGTAGACTGGAGTTCTTGTTATTTTTGCAATTTTTTTAAGAGCCATCTCTTCTATAGTTAATGTGCCATTTTTATATTTTAAAAAACCACCTTCTAAAGTCATATTTATTTTTTAATTTTTTTCCTGTTTTTTTTATTATGAGAAATAGAGGGCGCTGAAGAAGGAGCCGAAGAAAGAAATGGAGATGGAGATTGTAAAACTCTTTTTTCAGGCAAATCAGAATCCTGAGGCGTGTCAGGAAATAGTGGAGAAGGCGGACCAGCCACTCCGCAACTATAAATAAGAACTAAAGCCAGAAAAGCAAGGATTGTATGTAATGTGTTTCCCATTCTTTAAAACCTAAGCAAAATACCACCACCAACCATATCATAACCCAAATTTACTCTCACTTCCCAATTAGGTCCTACCCGAAAAATAATTCCTCCCCCAACAGCTGGTTGAAATACGGAAAAAGATTTAATAACATCTGAATCTCCTTGTGCAGTACTAATAACAAAACCCCTTGAAATCCCGCCATAAAAGAAAACATTAAAGCCTTCGCCTATGTGAATTGTATATCTAAGATCCCCAATGGCGGGAACCAACGTGTAGGCATTCAATCC
>JACQAU010000240.1 GCA_016194835.1 Deltaproteobacteria bacterium | reverse complement strand
TAAGTGAGCACCTTATGTTGTTTGATTTATTGAGTGCATTATAAGTTATTTTTTGTAAATCCTCTGAAAATTTTGCATTTGGAAATTCTAGCAATACAGGTCGTCTTTTCCTAATCGAATGCCACACGTATGGATCATAAGTAAGGGGTCCGACATATTCTAATTCTACGTCAAAATATTTTTTACACACCGTTTTTACTGAATGTCCAAGATCTATATCAGATTGAGTGCGGGTTTGGTTTACAATAAGTTTTGGTAAAAATTTGGCAATATCTTCTTCCAGGAGTTTAGCAAGTATGCTGCTTTTTTTATAAGTTTCTCTAAACAGATCGGCAGGTGTAAGAATACCTTCTTTATTTTTTGGATCCATTACGATCTCTATAAATGGATGTATTTGCTCAAAAACAGGGTTTAACTTAAGACGACGATAATACACGCATTTCAAAAATCTATAAGCATTTTCAATCGACGTAGGCTCTGGCAATAACACAACAAAACCAACATCGCTCATAGCAAAGAAATCTATTGTATTTAAATTTGTTCCTGCACCCAGATCAAAGATAAGATAATCCGCATTGAGTTCCCACATGTTTTCTAAAAGACGCAATTTTTCAGTTTGTGACAGATTAACAACATCTAGAGAGTCTTGAGCACCGCTCAAAAGTTCAACATTTGGAATGTTTGTATGAGAAATACAATGAGAAAGTAAATTTTCTCTTTTTAAAATAAAATCAGCCAGCGTCTGTCTAGGTAAGTCAATACCAAATGAAGTGTGTAAATTAGCCCCACCTAGATCTAGATCAATTGCAATAACTTTGTGTCCAAGTTTTGCTAGAGAAATAGCAAGTTGTGAAGCAATCAGACTTTTTCCGATTCCACCTTTTCCTCCACCAACGGACCAAGTTTGTTTTATGCGTGTTGTTTGTGGCCTTTTGAAAGTCAATCCACGGGGTTGAGTAAAATTATCTATTATAGGTGCTTCAATTATTTCTAAATTTTGCATCTCTAATTATATTAGTCCACTTTTAGACAGTGAGAGTCAAGACGAAAACTTTTATATAAAACGCGAAATAAGTTTCACGCTAAAATCCTATAAGCGCGAACACAACGTTACAAGTCATTGTCAACATTGTGATATTATATAACTCTAACACATAGCGTAGTTTTTACTGTTTTAACTACTTGTTTTTATTGGATAAATATTTCACTACCAAAGCAAAATAAATAATTTTTTATGCCACTTTGGCATTCTAATTGCACTTAAACTAAGAAAACCATTTTAGGAGAAAAGCGAATGAAACAGGTTAGTACTTCTCAGGTCTGTACTTCTTCTGCATTGCCAATTCGGTTATCACTTAAGACGGATTTGCATTTGGCAAGAAAAGCTTGGCACCTAGTAACTGGGATATTGATTGCATATCTTTACTACGCTGTACTTTCAAAATTGGTATCAGTTATTATTTTAGGTAGCATTTTAGGTTTAGATTTACTAGTCGAAATTACACGTTTACGAGTACCTTCTCTGAATGAAAAAATTTTAAAGTATTGGGGCATTTTGATGCGCAGTCATGAAACTTCACGATTTAGTGGTGTGCCTTATTACTTGGCGTCTTCGTGCATAGTGATTGCACTATTTCCTAAACCAATAGCTGTGCTCAGTATTTTGCTCTTAGCTTTTGGAGACCCTATGGCATCTCTTTTTGGAAACCTTTTTGGTAAATTAAGCTTGCAATTTAAAAGTGGCAAAACACTTATAGGAACTTTAGCCGGCATTCTAACTTGTTTTTTTGTAAGTTTTATATTTTTAAATAATGCCATGGATTTACCAAAACATGTGCTTTTTCAGCTGTCCTTGTTTGGTGGACTGGCTGGCGGAATATCTGAATTATTACCCTTTGAGATAGACGACAATTTTTCGGTCCCCATCATATCAGGGTTTGTGCTCTGGTTTTGTTTGTTGTTGTATATCTAATTTCCTACATGATAAATCTCTGGCTCAATAATTCGCAAAATTCTATTCATTAAGACAATCTGATGCGCTAAATTTGCATTTTGATCTTCATACCATTTGTTTGCACCTGGACTAAACTCAGAAAAACGATTAAAAACAAGTTTTACCAAACCAAATGCCTTTTTTGGTTCTCCCTGAGTCAGTAGTTTGCTAGTAACTGATAGCTCATTAGATGGAGATATAAACTGTTTATATCGCTCTTTTAATTCAGATAATTCTTTTTCATTAATTTCTAGTGTTTTTAAAACATCAATGATCAAAGCATAAACAGGATTTGTTTGATAAAGTGACAAAACTTGATTACTAAGTATTTTTAGTTTGACTGCTTGTTCTATAGGGTCTTTCACTGCGCGTTCAATCACAAAAGATTCAGTAAAAAACTCAAAAATCTTTGTTCTAAAATTAAATTTCTCGATTTTTAAAGTTTCAAGATAGGAACTAAAAAGCTGGCTAATTTCCTGCTCTTTTTCTGTTAAAAGCTTTACAAATTCTTTGTTTGTCTTAACCTTACCGCCATTAGTCGCCTGACTTGTAAACTGATCCAGTTTTCCTGTAGCAATAGCTAAAAAAGCCCATGTTTTTAAAAGCTCTTTAAGTTTATCCTTAGAGCTGAAATAACTTGTCTAATGCTGTGTCTTTGTTATCAGTTTGAGCTCTGAGCTCGATCAGACCATTCATAAGTGCATAAACCTGCATAAGTTGAGTAGTTTGTGCAGAAAACCCAAAATCAGTATCCTTATTATCTACTTTTAATTTTAATGGCAAAAAATATCCGCCTATTTTACTTGCTAATTCCATGGGCACCAAAACAGCCGGAGTAATGTTTTTAGTTAAAATTTCTTTTAATAAACTAACCGTTAAAAGCCGATCTGGTGATTGTTTATCCCCGATAAATATATTATTTGCTTTTTCAAAATAAGGATATGAAATAGAAGATTCAAAATTTTCATATCTTTTGAATCCAAAATTAGTATTACATAAGACAATCATGGCTATTACTTTATCAAACTCAATGCCACGAATAGCCAAACGCTCTCCTTGATCATCTAATAATATATCATGTAAACTCTTTGTTTCAATGGCACCAGGAGATGGCGAAACACCAAGAGAATAAAACCGTGTGCTATCAGCATCATAATGGAATAAATCAGGTGTTCTAATAATACTATGGAAAAAAACAAGTCCCCTTAAAACAGCATCTACATTAAGTGATATATTCTGCGTTTTCTCCTCGCCATTAGCTTGTGGAGTTTGTGGTGAAGAAAATTTTGTATTTGAGGCATAGATTGTTTCCTCTAAAAACATACGAATTGGTAAAAATATACCTACTATTCTCTGTAAATAATCAGAATAATCCCATAGCTCAAAACTGGCTTTGTCATTTGGAAAATTTCTTAGAGAATAATTAGTTTGATAATCATCAATATAGCCTTGAACAATCTCAAGAGGCGTAGACCCTTCGTCAAAGCGATGACAAAGCGGGTGCTCTTCAGCTTCTTCATCAGAACAAAACCGATATTTTTTTAAGATTGAGGTTTCGCTTTCTGATAGATCAAACCAACTTTTTAAACCAATTAGATTTTTAAAGTCGTCTATCTGAATCCATTTTCCATCTAAGACTGGAATTGTTTTATTATCATCTTTTCTGTTAAGTGTCTTTATTTGTTGCTTTGACTTTCCTATAATAGCATTTATGAATTGATCACTCAATTGTACATAGCCAGTATAAGCAGCTCTCAGTGATGCCACATCTTGAGGACCTGCTCCGTCATATGTATTGTGATCATTTTTTAGATAATCCATAATAGATGAATAATCTCTATTTGTTTTTTCTTTTTCACTAAATTTCCAATTTGCCTTGTCGTAGGACCCCATAAAATTATGCCTCAACCCTACATTATGTAAAAGCTCATGAAGCAATGTGGGCTTATAAATTGAAACAAAAACTTCAAGATCACTTAGTTTATCAAGACTTCCAGTGGTACCTGGCAACTCAGCTCCCTCTAAGAGACATTTTTTAGCTTGACTTGTTTTTTCCCTAAGATTCATCATTGCATTGAGGCGATATAGCTTTGTTTTAAGAATTCTTTTATGTTCCGAGTTTGCGCGTTTTATCTGAGATTCTAATATGTTTTTTTCAAAAGCATTTTGGTGAGTTAGGGCGTTTTGTGCTAAAGTTTTTTGCATTGCTTCGTGAAAAATCTGTTGATTGGTATTGAGTGTAAAACTAGTATTGATTTCTTCTCTTGTTTGTAAATCTATCTTATCTTGTTTAATACCCCTAATGCCAAATCCTTCAATTGTAGCTTGAACTGATTTTGGGCCTAACATTGCAAGCTGAGTTTGTTGATCAGAATACGAGCCATTTTCAAACTCGTATTCATTGGGCCAATTTGTTTTTGATGAATGCTCTTTTTCCTCGGAAATAATCATATTTTTTTTGTATTCATTATGTTCACGGTCTCTCTTTCTTAAGTGCTCAACATAAGCTAAAATATTTCCACCATAAATATAAACAGCACCGGATTCGATCACTCCTGATTTTGGATTTCCATCAGGGCCACCTAATCCAATTATGTGTGACTGATTGTTTTTTCCTATAAAATGAATATAGTTTTTATTGAGATCTCCAATTTCTCCAAGCTCTTCTCCATCAACCGTAAGAGTAATAACGTCGGTTTTTCTTTCTTGTGGAGTTCCTGCCAGCGCTTGTCGAAAGCCTTTGTTTAGATCAGCAATTACGTCTTGAGTTGCCTTAATAATTGCAGACCTCATTTCGTGATCTTTTGGCAATCCGGATAAGACATATTCTACTTGTCTTCCGTTACGAATATCATAAATTGTCGGTAAAGGTATTTCTGTGCTCTGAATCCCTGTGTTTCCATATTTATTTGGAGTAGATTTATTATAGGTAAAAACACCAAACCCTAGTCTTTTTTGGGCTTCATATGGAATATTCAAAATAGACTTGTCATTTTCAGAGTTGTATTCTCTAAAAGCAAATCTTTCTCTAAAACTAAAAGCAGTTTGAGTTCTTGAAAAATAATCTGATTGATAAATTCCCGAACAATCGACTTCTTCGTTTCTGTTAGTCTGATACTGATATTCTATTGTAAAATGCAATAAGCCTTTTTCTAGTTCTTCATTCATCGAAAGTAATTCTTTATCTGTTGGTCCCTCGAAGCAAAATTTTTCTAAAGAATAGTAATCCAACGGTGATGAAGTATTTGGCATTTTGTTCTGAGTCCACTGAATTTCTGCATAGGCTTCTGGATCTGAGTAGTTAGTCTGAATAAAATTTGCTCTAGAGAGCTTAATACCGTTTGCATCTTGAGTGATTTTTTTAAAATATTTAACTGGTAAAATCATCATAGATTCGTGATCCACGGGAGAAGACGCAGAAACTTTTGTCAAAGGCTCAGATCTTACAATTTTTACACTTTGCAAAAGAAATTGAAACCGTACTAGCTCTAGGGCTCCAGAAAGACCAGGAAACACATACGAAAAACTATTTGGACTATCCTGAAGAGTTCTGCGAAACAAAAATTCCTTAGTTTTTAACTGAGATACTTTTATCAAAAGACTAGGATTTGGCTGATTGCTGGAGTCTAAAAATTTGACCACTGGATTTTTGTGAATTCGTATAAGGTTTGAAGAAGTCACAGCTTGCTCTTCGGTAAAAATCAATTCTTGAGTTTCTATCCCATTGGCATCTTGTCTGAGTCTTGCTTGTGTGTCAGTAACACTGACTTGTCGTTTGAGCACCAGTACACATTTATTTTGTTTGAGCATGGCATATAAAGATGGATGTTTTTCGCTAATTTTGCCTAAAACCTCTTGACTACACTCGGTAACTTCTTGCGAACCATGCGCCAAAAGACTTCTTTCATGAGCAGAGAGTTCATTTATTGATAGTACTTGGTATAAGTTTAAATGATTTGGGTCTAATTGCGTATAAAGAACTGCGTTATCATCTAAATCAAGTTTAATATTCAAAAAAGCCAGCTCTGAGCTTTTTAAAACCTGTTGGTTGACATTATCTTTTAAGAAAATCTCATCTTGATCAGTGTTATCGAGTTGTATGGACAACCTATCAGAACTACGGGGTGAGATTTGAATGTGTGTTGCTTGTTCCCATGTTGTTTCTTTTAGTTTGAGTTTCCATGTGTTTTCTTCATATTCATTTTGAGTTGGCACAAGGACGCCATATGCTTTTATTGAAAATTTAAAGACGGGTATTCTATATTCTCCATTTTTGTCTTTTATAAGTTGTTTTTCTAAAGCACTGAGAGAATCTATATCAATCGTTACTTTAAATGCCGTAACAAATTTTTTATCTAACTCAAGTTTAATTTTATATTCTGTGTCAGGTTTCCCGCCGAGAAAAAAATCCTTAAATAGTGGTTTTAATGTTTCATTTACATCGATTGTTTTTGTTAGAAATTCTTCATTTTCACCGTCTAATTTATAATGATTTTGAGTTGTAGTTTTTGATTTTTGATCTGTTGTACTTAGTGTAATCTGAGATTCAAAAGTAGTTTTATCAAAAGTAATTTCTGCATCTTCGTTTGAAAGATGAGGGGTTCTTGATTTTGTACAACCTCCAGAAATAAAAGCCAAGAGAATCACGGCACTGATTGTGTCTTTAATTAGTTTTGATTGATTTTGCATATTTTGCATAATGATCAACTCCATTTCTAAATTATATTTTTAAAACTCAAGCTAAAGTAATAAGTTGTCTGATTTTCGTTCCAAAATGCGATATTTGACTCATATCCATTTGCTTTTAATAGATCCCCTGAGTTTGAAATCCCCAACAAGAGCGCCAAATGTGAATTTAATTCATAAGAGGCTTCTTGATTCCACTCAAAGCGATTAAGTAATGTACCAAAATATGTCCATGCACTTACAAGGGAAAGGGCCGAAGACAAAACAAGTGGCTGTAGGGGTGTGAGCTCAGGTGTGATATCAAATGATATTTTTTGTGAGAGTTGGTATTTTAAGTTGGTTTTAGTATTCAAAGCCGTTGAGTAGCGATGTAAAAACCTGGTCCCTGAAATTTCATAAGCTGGTTGTATTCGTGTAAAATTTGCATCAAGTTTTATTCCAGATCTTAGTCCCAAGATAAGACTTTCATAAACTCTTTTTTTGTAATCTAGTGGTAGGATAAAGCCTAGTTTTGGTGTGAGTGAGAGATGGGGATTTAGATGAACCGGGCCATAAGTAATTCCAAGATCACTTTTTAGAATTTTA
Organism: Deltaproteobacteria bacterium; assembly: GCA_016194835.1. Lineage (GTDB taxonomy): Bacteria > Bdellovibrionota > UBA1018 > UBA1018 > UBA1018 > JACRAO01. The sequence goes on along the minus strand of JACQAU010000240.1, from coordinate 154 downwards.
GTTTCTCTATCAGCAACAAGCTCTTTTTGGATGTTGAATATAAAAAGAGTTTTTAAGTTTTTTAAGACGTTCCATGCTGGAACAATGTAGAAATTTAAATTTGATATATTCTCGGAGCTATTGACTGCTTTAAGATTAGACTCAAATTCGACAC
>JACQAU010000239.1 GCA_016194835.1 Deltaproteobacteria bacterium | reverse complement strand
GTATAACTTCAAAATTATGTCGCACAACAAGAGAGCTTGCTAAGATCTTTATTGAAAGTCTGAGCACATAACAATAAGAGATCTGAGAGATGGCTCAATTGGGGAGGTCTTTCGATCAAGGGCTCTATGCACTCTAAATACTCCAAAGAAAACATAGAATTTCTCCGGATATTGGCTAAAAGTCTGTAAGAAATTAGATGCTCATTACACTCACCTAAAAGGGAGACATGACCTAATGCATAAAGTCATTAGTTGCGCATCGCAACATTATTTTTATAATGACCCTTTAACGGTGGGATTTTCTGACCTAATATTATTAGATAGGGAAAATGTTTTTTCGACTCTAAGGGGGAATGTGGGCGAATGAAAAAAATCTATCTAAAAATACTGCTTGTCGTTGCAATTATAGTTGTCATTTATTTGTTCAAATCCAGTGGTTCAGAACAGTATCTCACTTTGGAAACACTTAAAGAAAAACAAGGGTATTTGAAGAATTTTTATTATAACAACCCATTCCAAGCAATTGCATCTTTTATGGCGGTTTACATCTTGACCGCAGCCCTTTCTTTGCCAGGGGCTACCCTATTAACCCTCAGCGCAGGAGTGCTATTTGGTTTTGGGACTGGGACGGTACTCGTATCTTTTGCCAGCACAATCGGTGCAACTCTCGCGTTCTTGTCAGCTAGATTTCTCTTTAAGGAAACAGTACAGAATAAATTTCGGGATAAGCTTGAAGGCATTAATGCGGGAATCCAAAAAGATGGGGCCTATTTTTTATTCACCCTTAGGCTTGTGCCTTTATTCCCATTTTTTCTTATCAATCTAGTCATGGGACTTACCCCCATTCGCACCTTGACCTATTTTCTTGTGAGTCAAGTTGGAATGTTTCCAGGAACTGCTGTGTTTGTAAATGCGGGTACTCAACTGGCAGAAATTAATTCTTTGAAAGAAATTTTATCTTTTAAACTTCTTCTCTCATTTGCCTTAATTGGCATTCTCCCACTTATTTCAAAATTTATTTTAGATTACTTCAAATCGAGAAAAATTTTAAGGAAATACAAAAAACCTAAATATTTTGATTATAATATGATTGTTATTGGTGCTGGATCAGCAGGCCTCGTGTCATCTTATATTGCCGCTGTACTCAAGGCCAAGGTCGCACTCATTGAAAAACATAAGATGGGAGGAGATTGTCTCAATACTGGATGTGTCCCAAGTAAAGCACTTATCCGTTCGTCAAAAATTTTGTCCTACGTCAATCGTGCACAAGAGTTTGGATTTAACAAAGGCCAAATTGAGCTAAGGTCACTTCGCCATATACCGTGGCAATCAATGGAAAAACGCTAAATACAAAAGCGATCATCATTGCAACAGGGGCAAGACCGCTCGAGCCACACATACCAGGACTAAGTCAAATTAAATATCTCACCAGTGATAATATTTGGGAGTTAAAATCGCTCCCTCGCCGTCTCGTAGTGCTTGGTGGCGGCCCGATTGGCTGTGAGCTTGCTCAAAGTTTTCGTCGATTTGGATCAGAAGTGACACTTGTTGAAATGGCTCCAAAAATCATAAGTAAAGAAGACGAGGATGTCTCTTCTTTTATTTTAGATAAATTCAAAAAAGAAGGCGTTTCAGTTCTTACAAATCATAAAGCAAAAGCCGTTGAAGTGACGTATGAGAAAAAAGCTTTGATCTGTGAATATAATCAAAAAGATGTACGTCTCGAATTTGATGAAATACTCATTGCACTTGGCAGAAAAGCAAATGTCAGCGGGTTTGGCCTTGAAGACTTAGGTGTTGAAATCACTAAAAGAGGTACTGTTGTCGCTGATGAATTTTTAAGGACTAATTATCCAAATATTTATGTCTGCGGAGATGTAACAGGTCCTTATCAATTTACCCACACAGCCTCCCATCAGGCTTGGTATGCGTCTATCAATGCACTGTTTAGTCCCCTGAAAAAATTTAAAGTTGATTATAGAGTGATTCCCTGGTGCACTTTTACTGATCCAGAGGTGGCAAGGGTGGGATTGAGCGAACAAGAAGCACGTGAAAGTAAGATCCCGTTTGAAATTACAAAATACGATATTAGTGACTTAGATCGTGCAATTGCAGACGAAGAAGGGCATGGATTTGTAAAAATTCTGTCCCCTCCAGGTAAAGATAAAATATTAGGAGTCACAATCGTTGGCACTCATGCAGGCGATTTGATTGCGGAGTATGTTACCGCAATGAAATACGGTCTTGGTCTAAATAAGATTTTAGGCACAATCCATATTTATCCAACCTTAGCAGAAGCCAATAAATATGCTGCTGGAATTTGGAAGAAAAACCATGCTCCACAAAAAATTTTACATTATCTCTCAAAATTTCATGAATTTAGAAGAGGACGCTCAATATGACTTTTATAGTCTTATTTGGAATATTCTTAGCTTATGCTAACGGGTCTAATGATAACTTCAAGGGAGTAGCCACCTTACTTGGAAGCAAGACTACGACTTACAAAAACGCTCTTTCTTGGGCCACACTGACAACACTTGCTGGTTCTCTAGCTGCGCTTGTCTTGGCTCATGGTCTGATTTCCTCATTCAGTGGAAAGGGGCTAGTTCCTGATAG
>JACQAU010000025.1 GCA_016194835.1 Deltaproteobacteria bacterium | reverse complement strand
GTGTGTTAGAGTAGGCCTGGAGGTATCTAGGAGCTCCAGGAAAGCCAGAAAATAATATTTCCAGGTCTACTTTAGCAAAAAAAGGAAAACTGTATGAATGCGGCTGAGAAACAGGACTCTTCAGTGGATTTTCGATTCTTAAACGAAATTTTAGTAAACGATCAAGCAAAGGGAAAATTAGTAATAAAAAAGGTCGTGGGAATATTTTTTAACCAATCCAGTTTGTTCTTGAAGCAGATTCAAAATAATCTTAAAATTAGGGATACAGGGGAGCTTGCCTCTGTTGCGCATAAGTTTCGTTCAAATGCATCCAGTGTGGGGGCAATTAAACTCATGAAGCTATTAGAAAAATTTGAATTCGATGGTGCTCAAGTTTTAAAAGAAGACTGGACCCAAAGTGTAAAGTCAGTAGAAGACGAACTTTCAGTTGTAAAAGAACAACTAAAAAACTTCATTGCACACTTTAATTAAGCAGGATTATACAGCAAATATGATCCTAAAATAGACTTAAGATCCTTGATTCTAAATGGTTTTTGCAAAAAACACGGATAGGTTTGCTTTTTTCCTAAAAATTCGAAAATTTTATGCAATGACAAGCTTGACATAAGTAAAACAGGCATTTTGGGATACACAGAGTTAAAAAAATTCCAAAGATCTATTCCTGTTACGTTCCCATTTAGAAAAATATCCAAAACAACCAAGTCATACGGTTTTTCAGATAAAAAGCATTTTGACTCCTGAACTTTTTTTAATAGAACCTCAGCAGAGGTAAACCATTCCCAATCAAAAGGGATGCCAAATGTGCTTATTGTTGAACACATGATCTGCTCTAACCCCATATCATCTTCAACAAAAGCAATCTTCTTTTTTTCTGAAATTAAGTGCCTATAAAAAACCTGGTCTGAAGATAGTTGTTTTTTCACATTCATATCATGCTGCAATAGCAAGTTGCGTGCCAAACAATAAATTTACGATATCTGATAAATTTCTCGTACTTAGTGCTTATACGAGGTTTTGGTAAGGCAGCTAATGCCCCTCTAAGAGAATAAAATGCCCCAAGCTATTGACACATAGGGTCATATGATTTAGAGTGGCCTCTTTGGAAGGCGGTAAAAAGAGTGTGGATCTAGCTAAAAAGATTTGTATTGTTGATGACGATATGGGTAGCTGTGAGTTAATAAAGGGTTTTTGCGAACAACATGGTTTTGGATCGCAAGTTTTTCTGTCATCTCAAGAAGCTATAAAATTTCTCGAACAGTTTGATAACAAAAATAAAAACCCATTTTCTCTTATTATCTGTGACTTAAAAATGCCTGAAATTGATGGAATTGAATTTATTAATCGGCTGAACTACTTGGATCAAAAACCACCAGTTATTTTACTGACAGCCCATGGATCAGTCGATACTGCGATTGAGTGTCTGAACTCTGGAGCTGCTGATTATCTTACAAAACCAGTTAATTTTAATGAACTTTTAATTATTTGCAATAGAGCAATTAAGATCCATGAGATGGAAGAAGACTATACGCTATTAAAAAAAGAGCTCTATAAAACATATCTTCTAGAAGATATGGTTGGTAAAAGCACTCAAATTAAAAATGTATTTGAATTTATTCAGAAAGTATCCAAAGTATCATGTAATGTGCTGATTACTGGTGAAAGTGGCACTGGCAAGGAAATGGTAGCAAGAGCCATCCATAACCAGCAATTTAAGTCTAATTCGGGTATACCTTTTGTTGCTATTAACTGTTCTTCTATTCCAGAAACGCTTTTAGAATCTGAGCTCTTTGGTCATGCTAAAGGCTCCTTTACTGGAGCTACTAATTGCAGACGCGGTCTTTTAGAGGATGCTAATGGAGGAACCGTATTTTTAGATGAAATTGGCGAACTGCCCGTTTACCTGCAGGCAAAACTGCTGCGTTTTCTGCAAGAAAGAAAAATTAAACCAGTTGGAGATAACACTTATAAGTATTTAGATGTGAGAATTATTGCTGCTACCAATATGAATCTCAAAGAAGCTACAAAAGTGGGAACATTTAGAGAGGATTTGTATTTTAGAATGTGCGTTGCTCCTATAGAGATCCCACCGCTGAGACAC
>JACQAU010000238.1 GCA_016194835.1 Deltaproteobacteria bacterium | reverse complement strand
CAACAATCATTTGTTTTCCGACAATCACAGACGGTGTACCACTTACACCAAAACTTCCACCCTCGGCTTTATCCTCATCTATAATTTTTTGATATTCTGCTTGTTTTGAAAGCATGAGTTGAGCGATTTTACTCGCATCAGCTCCAAGAATGGTTTTTGTCAGTGCAAGAATATCATCCTTGTTGCCCCAGCCAGAATTTTCGTTATCCTGTTTGTCATACATTGCTTTATGCCATTGATAGAATTTATCTGGAGCAACTTCCCACACTGCGTGGGCAACGATACCGGCTGTTTGCGAATCTTGTCCAAGAAACTGAAAATCTTTATAGACAATTTTTACTTTTCCGGTTTTTACATAGTCGGTTATTAGTTGTGGCATGACATCCGTTTCAAATCGTTTGCAAAACGGACACTGGTAATCAAACCAATAAGCAATAATAACCGGAGCATTTGGATTGCCGATAAACGGTCGTCCTGCAATCTTGACCTTGGCGATATCAACAGTTGAGGCAGACGGTTGGGTTGCTGTCTGTTGTTGGGGAGAAGTAGCTACACTCGGATAACTTCCTCCTTTTGTGCCAATGAGCACCGCTCCGGCAATCAAAATTCCGGCAATAATAATTGCTATTGGAATAGATAGAGTATTTTGTTTTTCTTCTTGTTTTGGTTCGTTTTCCATAAGAATGTAGATAGTTAATAAAGACTAATAGTAAATGACAAAAACCCACATTGGAATAAACCAACATAGGGAAAAACTGACCTAGAAAATCTTAGGGTTGAGAATGCCGTTTGAAAATGCTTCTTGGAGCGGATGCCGTATAAAAACTTTTCGTAAATATCTATATCGTTGTAGATAGAAAAGGTTTTGGTATTTTAAAAATTGGTCAAAAAACTTTGGCAGTAAAAATAACGCTAGCATTAAAACCACCAGGCTAAAGATGAACGAGTTTTCCTTCAAGGGCAGAGCCACAAAAATTGAGCGCCACGCCATTATATGTTCCAAGTTACCCCACGGCCTGGAGATCACAGTTTATTTCTTAACTTCCTGCCACAAGCTCATCTCATTACCGTCGGGATCGACGAATTCTGCCATAAAACCCATGTCACCTATAGGCGACTTTGCTCTTTTAACTTTGCCGCCAGCTTTTTTAACTTTTTCTAGTGTCTTATCAATTGAATCAGTTTCCACCACAAACGAAGGTTGCTGGCTTTTGGATTTACGTTTGTAGAATCCCCCATTGATGCCACCCAGCTCGGCTGTTCTTTGGGTCTTAGGATCAATATCAGTTGTCATAGCCATCATATATTCATTACCCCAAGTCTTTGTCTTCCAGCCAAAAATTTTGGCATAGAATTCTTTTGACTTTTTAAAATCCCCTGTTGGAATTTCAAAGTGAACTACTTTATGTTTTGCCATATTTTTTTACGAGTAAAACGAGTAACTAAAAATATGTGTCCGCCGTAGCCTTGCCTAGTAACGTACATTCGTATGCGTTAGCTAGACCTTGCTTGATTCTTTATCGTTACTTGATAAATGTGGGCGAAGGCGGGCCATATTATTAAGAAAGATGCTTAGAAACAAGCTTGGTCATTTCAAACATGCTAACTGTGGCCTTGCCGCCAAATACTTTTTTAAGACTAGCATCGGCGTTTATATTGCGCTTGTTAACAGTATCCTGAAGACCGTTCTTTTTAATGTAGACCCAGAGCTTTTTTACAACTTCTGAGCGAGGCATCGGCCCCTTACCAACGATAGCCGCCAACTCGGAGCTAACAGTCATTGGTTTCATAAATGCAGCATTTGCCATATTTTTTTGTTTATATTAATTAAATTAAGCTTCTACTAATAGTATCTGAATCTATAAAAAACGCAAGTTTGTGGGTTTATTAAGTATCTTTATATACTTGATACGATCTTTAGCAACTATTTTTATTTAGACACAATAATTTCTTTTATATCCAATCTGCAATACCCTACCCCGTTAACATGGCAGTTGATGCCAAGTTGCCACTTTTGGTTTGGATTTAGAGTGCCGTAGTCACCACCCTGCCTTAATTCTGTCCTGCCTTCCGCAGTTACATACTTAAAATCTTTGCTGTAGATCAGTTTGAACCCGGTACTATTGGTGAGTATAATCTCATCACCTGTATTTTCGACCGTGAGTCCTGTGAATTTATACTTACTCCTCGTGTTCCCTCTAACGATATTCGCGTGTGCCCACGCCTCCAATACCCTGCCTATTCCCGCTTTCATCTATCAAATAAATTCCAAATTCAGAAAAATGATATTTTTCTTTAGTCATACAGAAGCCAGTGCAATCCGTATTTGGACTGTCCATTTGACCTTCAAATGTTCCTGCTATCTTTACTTTGACCTTTTCGTTTAAGTTAACATCCATAAGTTTTGATCTGGGCAGGGCATAGCTTGGCGCGTAAAAGCCACTCTCGGTAAATTTTACATCCTTATTGCCATCGGTTTTATACTGGCCGGTTGATAATACCCCAGTTTCAAATTCATGCCCTGCCCAAGTGAGCTTTTTGATATTTACAACTCTGGCGGCCTTGCCGGCTAAATGCCTAAACAAATCCTCAAGATTGTATTTCCCCAACGAAGTTGGGGCGACCACGGCCGCTACTAAGCTGTTTGGAATTTTAATCGCCACCTCTTTTATATTCGTGGAGTCAGATACTGCAACAAAAGCAACCCCGATAAATACCAAAACTCCCG
>JACQAU010000224.1 GCA_016194835.1 Deltaproteobacteria bacterium | reverse complement strand
TAATCGCTGCTGAAAATCCTTCTTCACAGCAAGCTTTTTTCCCTATTCAATGTAAAAAATTACCAAACGTGACCTCTCAAATGTGTTTAGAATCAACAATACCTAATTTTTCAAAAGTTGGATGTAGAGATTTAGAAAGCATCTCAGCTTCAGAAAATACCGAACACTTTATACATACACTAAAAAGTAGTAATTGCCAACCAATAATCTTAAATTCTGGGAAAAAAACTTGCCCACAAGGATATAAAATGATCGAAGCACCAGAAAACTTAAAAAGATTTTCAATTTATTTAAGTGTTTGTATAAAATAGACCTCTACCCCTGCTCCCGTTTTAAAAAAGCAAAATACTCTTCTGGAATATCATCAAATGCGGCGGCACTTCCGCACTTAGTACACTTTTGATCCGGAATATCATTCCCTAACGTCTTCAAAGTCTCACAAGGAAATAATCCAACAAGCTCTGCACTGCAACTGCCACAAGCAAAAGGCACATAAATAGACTCAACCGTTCCACCACAAATAAAATTGGATATAAGATTCACTTGTTGCACAACACATGTGGAACACTCAAAAAACTTAAGTTTCACTCCATTGGCTTGTAGAACAGTAAAATACTTAATCCACGCCTTTACTCCTGTAGAGTTAATCCTGGGCACCTCTTTTGTATACACATGCACTTCGTTTGGTGTAGGACCTATTAGCTGATCAAAGTTAGCAGACTCTTCGATCGAACCAGAAAGTCGGACTATTAAAATATCACCTTTTTGTTCCTTAATAACATTGACCACTGTAAAATACTCCCCTTCTTGTTCTACTTTTTATGCGCAATAAAAGGCGTAAAAAGCTCCATCGGCAATGGAATAATCATATTAGTAGTATGTTCATTAGACATTTCCCGAAGCGTTTGCAAATACCGCAGTTGTAAGGACACAGGACTCGTCTCCATTACATGAGCCGCTTCAGACAATTTATGCGAAGCCTGTAATTCGCCCTCTGCAGCAATAACTTTTGCCCTTCTCTCTCTCTCAGCTTCTGCTTGACGCGCCATGGCTCTTTGCAGTTCAATAGGTAAGTCAATTTGTTTTACTTCGACGTTTGATACTTTCACACCCCATGGCTCTGTTTGTGTATCTAAAATAGTTTGTAACCTATGATTAATGCTATCTCGCGAAGACAAAAGTTCATCTAACTCAACTTGACCCAACACAGAACGCAACGTCGTTTGAGCAAGCTTTGAAGTCGCCAATAAATAGTTTTCGACTTCAACCACTGCTCTATTAGGTTCAATCACACGAAAATAAACTACTGCATTTACTTTGAGCGTGACATTGTCTTTACTAATAACATCTTGAGGCGGCACATCCAAAGTAATAGTCCTCATATCTATTCTCATCATGCGATCAACCACCGGAATCAAAATAATTAATCCTGGTCCTTTAGCACCAATAATTCTCCCCAAGCGAAATATCACACCACGCTCATATTCATTTAAAACTTTTATGCTTAAAAAAAGAAAGACTACAACAATAAAAACTAAAAACATCATACCACCAGAAAATAATTCCATAATTACAATCTCCTATATATAGATTCTGCTGAAAAAGGTTCACCTTTTTGAGCAGAATTCAACTTCTGCTGAATAATCTACACATTACTTGGGGCCCGGCCTTATTTCAATAGGCTTTACACAAATCTTCATGCCCTCTGCCTTCTCAACTTGTACAACATCACCTACCTGTAAGGGACTATGTGCAATAACATTCCAAATTTCACCCCTAATCAGTGCCTTACCAGACCTTTGGGTGTCATCTAAAGCTTCAATCTTGCCGACATAACCCAACAATCCAGACACTCCGCCACCTCCCATTTGTGCTAAAACTCTCTGAGAAATCCTTCTTAACCTTGCTGCTACAACTGCAATGAGCGCAGCACCAGCTCCTAATGCCAAGGCAGTTGGCAACCAAATAGCCGGACTGATTTTTAACTGGGACTCCGACGGATCAATCACCCAAAGCACTCCTAAAATAAACGAAATGGTCCCACCAATTGCAAAAGCGCCAAAAGAAACCACAAAAGGCTCAATCAGTAAAAGCACTACACCCAAAATCAGAAGCAAGAACCCACCCATTCGTATAGGGAGCATCTGGAAAGACATAAACGCCACTAAAAGCGCAATGGATCCTACAATTCCTGCCACATGAATCCCGGGCGAAGTAATCTCAACATAAATACAAAGCATCCCAAGTGCCATTAGCAATGTTGCAATATTTGGATTTGCCAAGTAATGAAGCATCTGTTGGCCTAAACTCATCGAAACCGTATAAATCTCTGCTCCATCAGTGTGTAAAATTTTTTCTTCACCTTTCCGTAGCACAACTTTCCTGCCTTCAAGTTTCTTCAAAAGTTCAGTCCGATCCTGCGCTAGGACTTCAATAAAATATCGATCTATCGCTTCTTGAGAAGTCAAGCTCCTGCTCTTAGTAACAACGGCTTCTGCTAACGCCTGGTTTCGACCCCGAAGCTCTGCCAACCCTCTGGCAAAAGCTACAGTGTCATTTAATACTTTCTCCCCCATAGCTCCTTCGATGTCTTTTCCAGAACTATCTACTGGATGAGCCGCACCTATATGAGAACCTGGCGCCATTGCACCTACATGCGAAGCCAGCATGAGTAAGGCGCCTGCCGAAGTAGCGCTTGCTCCAGCCGGAGCAACGTAAACTATAACTGGCACACGTGACATATCAATAGTTTGAGCCATTTCTTTTACACTGCTCACCAAACCACCGGGAGTGTCTAATTCGACAATCAACGCTTGTGCTTTGTTTTCTTCGGCTGTGCGAATTGCAGTCTTTAAATAACCAGAACTACCCGGATTGATTGTTCCTCTAATTTCAGCAAAATAAACTTTATTAATTTGAGGTGTTTGCGCACTGACCGCAAAAAGTGAAAAAAAAGTTAAACTTAAAAACAATAATACATTCTGTTTTTTCATGTTTTCACCACATTTTGACCTGATTTTATTTCATGTTTTGGGATTTTCAATCCAAGTTGTAGTGCAACCTTTTGCAAATCCTCCCACACTTCTCTCTTGGCTCCAGGATTTCTTAAAAGATAAGCAGGATGAAAAGTAGGCATAACTTTTATGCCATTATAATCTACAAACCGTCCTCGTACTTGTGAAATTTTAATTGTGTCATCAGAGTTCAATAAAAACTGCACAGCAAATTTACCCAAACCCACAATAACCTTTGGTTTGATAATAGCTAGTTGTCTTACTAAGAACGAACTACAAGCCAAAACCTCATCTGGTTCGGGGTTACGATTTTCTGGTGGACGACATTTGACAACATTACAAATATAAACCTGTTCACGCGTTAAACCCATTGCCACTATCATCTTATCCAAAAGCAGACCTGCCCTGCCGACAAATGGTCGACCCTGAATATCTTCTTGCTCTCCCGGACCCTCTCCTACAAAAACTAATTCAGCTTGCGTATTGCCCTCGCCAATAACTATGGTTTTTCGTCCATGACAAAGCTTGCAACGGGTACAATTGTCTAAATCAGAATTAACACTTTGCAGTGAGTTACTTAATATTTGAGTTTCAAAGCAAGAATCTATTTTTTTTAATTTTCGTTTAGACATAACTAGCGTACGGTCTGGCAAAAAACCCTCTAAAGTGTGGTACAGGTTCGACATGCTGCTTAATATCACTAAGAAAAATGAGCTTGTAAAGATCTTATTGTAGATTCTGCTGAAAAAGGCTCATCTGCTTTGTCAGATTTCCTCAAAAAATCCTCACATACTACGTGTACGCTCCGGTTTTTTGAGGAAATCTTCCGCGCATCTGAACCTTTTTGAGCAGAATCTATTGTAATTTATGAATTAGTTTGCGAACTTTTGTACCGCACTCGGGGCACTGTGCCATTTCGTGAGTTAAATTATGCGTAAAATCTGTAATATAACTAAAATGGAGGTTAGATCCGCAAAGAGCACAGTGAGCATAACGTGCAAGAACTTCGTCAGTATTTCCAAAGTAGTGATGAGCTGTATCAAGTTGAGGTTCGTTTTCAAGATCCTCGGCTAAAATATCGTTTTTTTCATCCACTATGTTGTTGCTCCTAATGACCTTATCGGCGATTTGAGCAACACTTTAAGACATTTATAAACGTGGCAAATATTGCCTACTAACTCTGACTAACGATAAATGGCGTCAAACTCTTAAGCTTCTTCACACGATCCCTAAGCAATTTGCTCAGCAGGAATTAGTAGACTAATTTTCGTACCTTTACCAACTTTAGAGTCAATACTAACTTCGCCATTAGCTGCTTTTACTTGTTCCATCGCATAAGACAGACCTAGACCGTGTCCTGATTCGCCTTTCTGTTTCCCATATGAGAACCCATGCTTACCAATTTTTGAAAGTACTTCTGGTGGAATGCCTTTGCCTGTATCAATAATTTCGATATTAAGTGTATCTGAGACATCTGCACTTAATCTGACATTTACTGAACCAGTTTCTTCACTGAGTGCCTCTATGGAATTATTTATAAGATTGGATAAAACTCTTTGCAATATATCAGATGACAATTTTGATATCATTGCAGTTGTGTGAGGCAAAATTTCTGCTTTTATCAATACCTTTTTATCACTATTGACCATCTGTTTTTCTTTTATAATTTCTTCAATAATCTTGGCCACAGATGTTTTTGTCTTTGTAGTATGGTCGTGGGTTTGAGAAATAGTACCAGTACTAGGATCATAACGCTTTACAAGATCATCCATGATTTCACGCATTCTCTTTAAACACATCTGCGAAATATTTGCGTGTTCTGGGTCACTCCATTCTGCTAATTTAATAAATACATTAAGTGCCGCTATTGGAGATCTAATATCGTGTGAAACCTGAGCTACCAGTTTGGCAAGAGCTTTGTTTCTGGCAACCTCATTTCTGAGAGTAATGACTGTTTGAAATTGCTCTGCAAGTTCTCGAACCTCGACACGTGAATTTGATATAATTCCAGATATTTTTTTGTCTAATATCTGCTCAGGTGAAGAAGTAGAACGAAATTCATTCAAAATTCCTAAGATTGGCTGTCTAATTTCTTTATCAAAAAAACGATTTGTTTTATATACGGCAACTATGAGTAATAAAATACTTCCAAGCAACAGAACTCCATATGTTGATAAAGGAATTGTAATTTTACCATAAGATCCATCACTCATATGTGCCACCAACACAAAGGGCACATTATTATCGACATTCTTAGGAATGGAAATTAACTGTGAGGTTTTTTTAAGCTTACCTAGGTCATTGACTGATATAATTGATATGTCAGCAAGTGCAAGATCTATTTTTAAGGAACTCAACTCCCTATTTAGCACTTCGTACATACCAAAAAGTTTCCATATACGCAGTCTTTCTTCGATTTTTTCTAGTTTACCCTCAATTGCAAGTCTTGCTTCACTTTGTATTATCTTATTTTGCATATTGATTGTAACAGCTATAGCGGCAATAAACGCTACACATGCTAAAGAAGCAAGTGCAAAGTTACGCATAAACAATTCTGAAAAAATTGATCTATTCCTATTTCTAATTAATGTTTGATTCATATAATCTCAAATATTCGATAGGCCTTGTTTTGTAAGATAGCGAAATTTCAACTTGCCGTCTCCATTACCACCTTCTTTTGGAAAACAAATCTTTCCAAACGAAATCCCACTAAAGCACCTGTTTTCTGAAAAAGCTTTGATTATAGCACTTTTTGAATAATTTCCATTGGTCCGCTTTAAGACTGTTGCCGTTATGACTCCAACATCAAATCCTGCAGCTATATCAGTAGTTGGCATTATTCCGTAAACTTGTTTTGCCATTTTTTCAAATGGCAATGACTCCTTGCTTCCCGGTATCCAAATAGCTCCTGTAATTATAGCGTGTTTTTTCAATGATATTGCTCTTCTTACGAATTCTATATCACCAGGTTTATTGTGTGCAGGAAGATTTCTAATATAATTTTCAAATTCGTCTTTCTGATTAACAGAAAAAACGGCCTCTGGATTATAAACCATCAAGCCAGATTTATTTTTAAATTTATTCATTAAAAACTCTGTAGTTTGCTTTACATAGCCCTTCATAGATTCTCCAGTAGTTACAATATTTGCTCCCATAGATGAAAGACGCGAATGACCAGCAGATGGAAAAATAGTCAATTGCCCTGTATTTTTTGTAATATCTGCTACCTGCAGAGCTTCGTGAGATGTTGGAAAACCAGTTATAAGACTAACTCCTTTTTCTTGAAGTCTAGATAACGTTTTTATAGCACCTGCTGGTGATCCGGTTGTGTCACGTTCAACAATAACTAATGTTCTAAAAGCCTCATAGCCTAATATTTTTTTAAATCCAAGTTCAAATCCACTCAAAAAAGCTTCTTGGTTTTTAGCCGGCAATACACTAGTGGCATACCCGTAGCCCACAACTGGTGCCAAAGCCCAGCATCTTGCGCTAATTATTAATAATATTAGTACAGCAAATTTTTTTATATTTTTCATATTCTTCTCCTTTATATTCTTCTCCTTCATATTCTTCTCCTTATTGATATATTGGGTTTAAGTGTTTTTCACATAATAACAAAAGCTTATTAATAGAAGCCCTAGATTGATTTTGTTTATTTAGTTTTATTATAGTGGCACTTGGATGTCCTGAGTAGTTTGGTAATCCACTTAGCTTATCACCAATATTACAGAATTTATGTTCAAACATTATTTTACCAAAAGCCGCTATTGCATCATGTTTAGTTGATCTCAGTTTCGTTACAATACCACCTGCTCTGACTTGGCCCAAATATAGCATTGTAAAGCATGGCTCTTTACTATTATTTGGTTTCAATTTGTTTCCGAGTATTGAATTTATCCAAAACCCGAAAATGCTATTTCCTGTTGAATAAAAATAAATCAAATCACTTAGTCCTGAACCGCCTACGCGTAACCCAATATCAATAAATTTTACTTTATTATCTTTGATTCTAAATTCAGCATGAAACCCTGATACAAGTGTAGGATATGTTTGCGCTAGTTTATGAATGAACGTATACGCTGACAATTGTATTTCTTTAGATAAATCACATGGTGTAAAATAACATCTATCTTCGTTATATATTTGTGACCTGTCAGATTTTTCACAAAAGCTTGCAAAAACTACATTACCAAGTGAAATGATCCCATCAATTACATATTCCTTTGAATCAATATATTCCTCGAGTATAAAATGCGAGTTGGTATCGTTATTTTTATATACTTCCGGCGATATAATATAATTTTTGAGTGTTCTGATGCCTGAAATAAGGTTATTAGAGGCCCGATCAAGATCCTGTGAAGATCGTACAACAGTTGTGCCAATGCTCAGACAACCATGAATTGGTTTTACCACAACACTGGCAAATTGATTTAATGCCTGTTCTATGGTGACCCTAAACTTGTCTATCGAAACTTTTTGCCACGAAGGAAAATAATCATTACTTTCAATTTTGTTACGAAGTTTGTTTTTTATTATAGAGTCGGTCAGTGGTTTGCTATTGAAGATGCGATGTGTTGAACATAATTTATATGAAATAGATTCGGCAATATGAGAATAAGTTTCGTTAATCGGGATTACTGCTAATAATGGCCTAATTTTAGCTTCAAAAATTGCTTCAACACACAGCTTTAATGTCCAAGCATTTACTACAATATGTTTATCACAAAAACGTGTATCTATATTATCTGCTTTTTGGCTTAGCGCGGCAATATTAATGTCTCTTTTTTTCGCTTCTTTGTATAAATTTACAGAAAGAGGATTAACGCCTGGTAATACAACAATCCACATGGTCTTTTCTCCTATTTGTAGGCATTGAAGTGTTAGTATCGATGCCAAGATTTTTCATCTCAGATATATATTCATGATGAGGATAGAAATAGTGAGCAAACTGCTCTCCCTGCAAAATTGACACATTATTCTCTATTGAGCCTGATACTTGCTCAAGTGATTTCATATTTCCATCAATCAAATTGCTTTTTGTATATCCTCCCGGTGTAAGGCGAACTTCTGTTGAAGTAAAATTACTGGCTAATGATACTGATTGAATTTGTGTATCTAATTTTACACGACAATTTGAAAAAACCCATGCTTTACCGTTTGGCATAGAAAGTAAATATAAACATGCAATAAATGGAAAATGGATATCCCAAAAATCCTCGTTAAAAACAGATTTAATACCAACTGCATTCTGCATTATAGGCATTCCAAATATAATTGGCTGTGCATTTGGGTAATGGTTTAAGAGCATTCTGGCATGAAGTATTGTTGCCACAACTTCGCATGCTATATCTGAATTTTGATCCAATAACGCACCAACCCCCACTTGCATGCCTGCTAGTAATGCGTTTTCTTGACTCGTTATGCGAAACATATATCCATCCCCGGATGTATTAGCTTTTAAGTTTTTAGTTATGCCATATCGTTTTGGGCCAGAAATAATTGTCTGAAAATAGCGACTTCTGTTATATGTCTCTTGCCATGTCAAAACACAAGAAAGTCCATTCTTACATAATTCTTTGTAATGCTTTTCAAGAAGTGGAGTAATACAAACTGACACACGAATTAGCTGCGAACCAAGATCATTGGCTAGTTGGTGAATTTTACGAATATAACATGGCAGATGCTCTCTTATAAAGAACAGATCATCACCAGATGCTAGCTCGATATGTGATACTCCTTTAGATAATACTTCTTGTACTTCCATTTCAAAAGATTTCATATTTTGTCTGGCACGTGGAATGTTTTTATTTGTTGATCTCCATCCGCAAAAGCTACAATTAGAAGCACAATAAGAACTTAGTTCAATTGGTGCCATTAAGGTTACAGTATTTTGAAAGATCTCATTTCTAAGTTTTTTGGATGCCTCAAATACTATTGGTACCACATCCGGAAGCATTGGAGAGCCTATGAGCGAAGCTAAAAAACCTATCTCTTTTTCAGATAATCCATTATGCGAACGCCTTTGAAGTAAATTTTTAACTTTTAATAATATTGCAGATTTATTCAATTTATTTTGGCCACCAACAAGGCTTTCACTATTGATCCATAGCATATTATATTCT
>JACQAU010000223.1 GCA_016194835.1 Deltaproteobacteria bacterium | reverse complement strand
GCAAAAAGAAGAAATAAAACTTTTTTTAGGAATGAAAATTACAACACCATTTAAAACACTTACTGATATCATTTCTGAAGGAAAACTATCCATCGATTTGATCAGAGAAGCAGTTAACCAAGCCCATACCAGAGGATTGATTACTCAAAAACAACTTAATAATAACCCAAAAGTGAAAAAATATTTGAGATTAAAACGAAAAAAGCATATTCCTCTCCAAGTAGTTTTAGAATGGCCTTGCTCACTAGAATTAAGATCATAGCCAAGAATGAAGGAGTAAGCATGCAGCGCTTACAAAAACAAGTAGCATTAGATAGACTTCTTTGTCGTTTGTTTTCTGGAAAAGAGATACCTTGGGTTTTGAAGGGAGGACATGCTTTAGAACTTCGTATTCAGAAATCTAGAGCAACTAAGGATATCGATCTAGCTTTAAAAGAAATAAAAATATTTCATGCCTCAGTAGGAAAAGAACAAAGCAAACTTATTTTTGAAAAACTACAAGAAAAAGCGACATTGGATCTGAAGGATTTTTTTGAATATACAATAGGCTTACCTGTTTTAGATTTAGATGCAGCTCCTTATGGTGGAGGGAGATTCCCTGTTGAAACTAGTATTGATGGAAAAATTTTTATAAAGTTCCATCTCGATATAGGAGTTGGAGATGTTTGAATTGAGCCTCACGAAGAAATAGAATTGCGAAATTGGTTAGAATTCGCTGGGATAGGTACAAAAAAAATTCCATTGATTAGCGTTGAACAACACTTTGCCGAAAAATTACATGCTTATACCCTACCCAGAAAGGAGGGCATCAATTCACGAGTGAAAGATCTAATTGATTTGGTTCTTCTGATTCAGGGAAAAAAAACTAAAGCAAATCTATTACAAATAGCTATTTATAAAACTTTTAAAAGACGATCTACTCATAAATTGCCCATTGAAATTTTACCTCCACCCAAGGAGTGGGAAGCTCCTTTTGCTGTTCTGGCTGAGCAGTGTGACTTAAATCTTTCTGTAACAGAGGCATATAAAAAGTTATATGCTTTTTGGAAAAAAATGGAGTTACCAAGAGAATAAGAAAAACAAAGCACATATTTGGGTTTGGAGCTGTTTTTTAAAATCTTGCAGGAGCAATATCTAGAGGCTTGGGTGGTAGTCCCAAGGCTGGTATCGATCCCAAAGGTACTCTCACTCTCTGAAGCTTTGAAAGATCAAGATGGAAACGTTAGTCAATTTGCTGAAAAAACCTTAGCCAAAATAGAAGCAGCACATCCTGGCTCTACTACCTCAAAACAAAAAGACAGCAGTAACGCAGAGACTTTAAAAGCAGGATCTGCTGAACCAACACAGAAAGCAAACGATAGAGATCAATAATAATCTTGCAATATTTTAAATAGTGGCACACACTATCTAAAATGGCTCAATTTGAATATGTAGAATGGCTCATAGAGTGGTTATACTCCCAAGAGGACTTTATTTTTGATTGGGATGATGGCAATGCTACAAAAAACTATTTGAAACATCGAATTGCCATTCCTGAAGCAGAGCAGATTTTTAAAAATATTGGATGCATGGTTCCTTTAGGTATTCAAATTAGTCCAAAATCAAATGAGCCACGGTTTGGTGTTTTGGGAATAACATTAGATGGAAAGATGTTGTCTGCTGTTTTTACAACAAGGACAGGTATGATTAGGATTATTTCTATTAGAGCCATGAGTCTTAAGGAAAGGATGCATTATGTCTCGTTACGTAAAAAATGAAAAAGGATATGATAAATCTTTTGAAGCAGATTGGAAAGCTATCAAAGAAGGCCTAAAAAAAGTAAGAATAAAAAACAACGAGCCTAAAAAAATTCCAACTTCTATTGCACTCGATCCTCGTTTTGTTAAAGAGTTAAAAACAGAAGCTAACCATAGAGGTATTCCCTATCAAATCCTAATGAGAATGTTTATTATTGAGGGCTTTCAACGCCTAAAAAAACAAACTTTATAATCTGCTGTAACTGAAGAAAAATTTTAAGAATATTTACTCAGATGTAAAATTTCTCTCAAATCTTGGATTCATAGAACTACGTGAAACAGGACCAAAAAAAATACTTGTACCTGTAGCAAAATTTAACGGTATTGAACTTGGGCTGGCTGCCTAATTTATTTATCTGGCCAATTCTTCAAAAGGTGAATAATCAAATATTATGCTGCTAATACTTCAACTCACTTTCTAAAAACATATCTTCGAGCACTACCATAAGGGTTTGCCTGATGCATGGATCATACGGAGCTGCTTGCCAATACGCAAGGCTGTTTCATTCGTACATCCCAGATCCTTTCTGAGACGATAAAAGGTAGTTTCACTATTTTGGAGCAAATAAGCGGCGATCTCTGCCCGCCAGGATGCCCCAAAAAGAACGCGCATTCTAATGTGTAAATTTGTTTTTGCAGTCACATCAACAGACAAAATCTTGTCCTGAAGATCAACAATGGGCGGGATCATTATGCCAAATTCTTTAAAGTCAGGATTGGTCTGACACTGTCCCATCTTAACAGGAAGCTCCATATATTCGGCCACAGACGATTTTTTGAGTTTTTTGATTTTTTTCGTTTGTTCCTTAACCTTACGGCAAACTAGACGAAGCTTTTTTGCTTCCTTCGATGCGTGACGACATAGCCCAGCGAGCAACAAGAGTGAAGTCAAGGGAATGGGGCTATTTTTTATAAGAAACAGAAGCCGTTCTGTATGAATTAAATCGGCGTAAACGCTCATCCAATTTGCCACTAAATACAAAAGCTTTGCATCCTGCGCCAGCACTCCGAGACTAGCGATCAATACTTCTTCTGGATTAGCGTCTTTGCTTGGTTTTTCGGCAAAGAAAATTCCGATGGACCTAAGATCCGCGAGAAGGGAGCCTGGACCATTTGTAGTCATAACTCTAGTTCCTTTTTTAAGAGATTAATAAAGCCATTAACCCATATTTTATAACTGTCTTTGGACTCGCCTTTGGATGAGTCTATTTTTTTTTGCTTAAGACAGTAGCGACGAGCTTTTTTCAATTCTGCTAGTTTTGGGGCCAAAGCTAATAAATCAAGATAATCGAATGCGCGAAGCTCCACGCAGGCATGGAGCTTCAAGTTAATGAGGTTTTGACGACTGAGCGAATAGACAGTCAGGCTTTTACCTTCAAACACCTTCGTTGCAGTCTTCTGCCAATTAGCCGGTAATTGCTCAATAATAGGATTTACTTTGTTATTGAGCCAACCATCAGGGTAGTCTAGTTTTTTTGAAACTTGTTTGCTGGCTTGATACAGTGCTGGTTCCACAACCTTGGCCACCATGTCAACATCACCAGTCTCGCGAGTGCTTATTCCCAAAAGGGTAAGGGCGGCACCGCCGCAAATGTAAATTTCTATGGAGCATTGCTCCTGTAGTAATGCCCGATCGAGTTCTTGAATTGCCTTCTTAACTTGTATGCCCATTCCTATCTTACCTTCATATTGTATATTGCCATGATAGATTGGATATGTCAACCTATCGCTGAAATACAAATCTTAGACCTGCTTTATGTGTTAATCATAAGCAGAATATTTTTCTCTCAATGACAAAGAAAAATATGATTTATGGTCAAAGTTTTTACAGGCAGAAAAGAAATTCATAGATGTTCTGAGTGTTAAAAATACAAACCCGACTACAGTCAGCAAATTAGATAAAGAAGAAGAATTACCAAGCACACAAAACTTACAACATAAGTGGAGCACCGAAAATCGTGTGCAGTTTACAAGTAATGACCGTTTACATGCTATTGGAGAACTTGCTACGATCACTGATGCAAAACTACTCTCAAAAGTAGCTTTGCTCTTTTGGGATGTTTTAGATGAGGATTATAATAGTAAGGATAATAATCAAGATGTTTCAACGGAAAGAGATAGTTTATTTCGCAATCTTAATAAAATGTATAGCAATAATAAAATTTTTAACAATAAAGACAATCCATATCCTACTTCTCAAAAAGCTATTTCTGTGCTGAATCATATGTTTAAAGATGAAAATTTTGACTCACCTTCGATGCTTGATGCTATTCACATAGCAAACAAGATTGGTGTGGACGCTACACCTGCTATTCTTGCATTTACTACAGTCTTGAAAGATGAAGAGTATACTGTTTGCAGAGCAGCTGCAAAAGCCTTGGGTGAAATAGAAAGCCCAGCAGCAATTCCTGCACTCACTGAAGTTTTGAAACATGAAGATTATTCTGTTCGCAGAGCAGCTCGAGATGCCTTGATTACAATAGTAGGCCCAATAGCAGTTCCTGCACTCATTGAAGCCTTGAAAGATAAAGATCAATATGTTCGCTACGTAGCTGTAGAAGCCTTAGCCAAAATAGAAGCAGCACACCCAGGCTCTACTACTACCGCAAAACAAAAAGACAGTGGCAACTCGACTATACAAGCAGGATCTGCTGAACCAACACAGAAAGAAAGCGATAGAGGTCAATAATAATCCGAGATATTGCGCTATATGCACCTAAATCAACAGGTGTTGGAACTTGACAAAACACAGTCTATGGTTGTATAACCATATAGTGAAGGCAACAAGTGTTTTCCACGAAAAACATATACTGAATAACCGAGCAACCGGTAATGTTGCAATAGCTGAATTAAAAATTTGGAAGGTAATACGATCAAAAGATTATCCTCTAGGGCGAAAGTATCCACTCTTCTTAGTAGCGGACGGACACATTCTATTGGGCATTGACAATCACAAACCCAAGGGATCCCATCTCCACCTAGGAAATAGAGAATTGCCATACTTATATCGAAACGAAAGATCTCTCCTGGCTGATTTTTGGGAGTTTGCAAGAAAGGCTGGATTTGAACCATGAAATTAAAAAAAGTAAAAATTATTGTTGAGATTTTAGAAAAAACCAATGAAAGATGGGAGGCCGCTCTCAAAGGGAAAATTCAAACTAAACCTGGAGAAGAAACAATAAGTATTTCTAATTGGGAGGTGCTCGGGCGAGTTCTATCGCCACCACGACTGCAGATTCTTGTATTGATCCCTACTCTCAAACCTAAATCAATCTCGGCACTTGCAAAATCTATGAAGAAAAACTTTAAGAATGTTTACTCTGATGTAAAATTTCTCTCAAATCTTGGATTCATAGAACTACGCGAAGCAGGACCAAAAAAGATGCTTGTACCTGTTGCAAAATTTAATGGTATTGAACTTGGGCTGGCTGCCTAATGTATTTAGGCCAGCCAATTTTTCCGAATGGAAATAATAAAATGTTCTCGAAGTGCCATTGAACTCAATCCTCGTTTTATTAAAGAGTTAAAAACAGAAGCTACCCATACAGGTATTCTTTAACTCACTAATAATGGAAGACGCGCCAATATGTTTGACGTAAAATTATTTCAGAAAGCCTATTTTTTTCTTAAAAATTCGGCTAGTTTCTGAAAACTTTTCAGATATGCCGGCAGTCTTAAATACAGTTCTTGAGCTAATGTTTTATTATATGTATGAACAGTGGAATTTCTATCATCAATCATATCAGACCAAAATTCATCTCCCTCACGAAGCCAGCCCAGTTTAAAAGCTTCTTTGAAAACATCTCTTGGTGTTTTTGGCAAAAGACCTTCGTTTTCTAAAAATCTTTTTATAGTTTTCCAGCAAAGCTCAAAGCAAAATTCAAATCTTTGAATTGATCCATCAATAAATAATTCATTATCTTTTGGGTCTTCACTGAGTGCTTCAGATAATTTTGTTGTAGCCTGTATCAATTGTTCCAAAATTTTTTTAAGGTCTGATTTTTCCATTTTTTATTTCCTTCATGCTTTTTTGTACAATGTCTTGGAAGTCTGAATTTGCAGCATTGTAGTCAACTAGATCAATCGTGAAAAGCGTTCTAAGACCTTCAATGTCGTATTTCATTTTATAAAAAGTTTCTTTGACAATAATATTTGGCCCCTTAATAATAAAATCCACGTCAGAAAAAGGCATTGCCTTTTTTGTGGCTCTTGAACCAAATAAGTACAATTTATGATCATTTGGATTAAAATATTTTTTAAAACATTGCCATACTGCTGTTATAATCTCATTTTCTGTCATACTAAAAATCTCCGGTACTAGTTTAGTATAATAGTTTATAGTTTTAAAGATCAGAAACACCGAAACTGATTTTACTTCCCGAATTTCTGGAAATCCTTTAGCCTAGTAATAAAGGGAAAGGGTTTCCTTTATGTCAATAAACAAGCCGCTATATTTTGTTACCATACTATTTTTATATAGTATTTTATCTTCCTGTGCGTTGCTGTATAATGCCAAAGATAAAAATAAACCATTAACTCAAATTGACAGAGCATGGCTAATGATTGAAGTAGCCAAGGGCGCGCTCCACGAGAGTGACGCCACCGGAGCACTGCAAACATTAGCAGACGCCGAAAAGCTCGCGCCAAATCTTCCAGAACTTTATCATGTGCGAGCACTGGCGTATTTTGCAAAACATGATTTACAGAAAGCAATTCATGAAGCCAAACAAGCCGTTTTTCTTAGTCCAACATATTCTGATGCAAATAATACGCTTGGAAAATTGTATCTGGACCTGGGCATGTATTCAGAAGCTGAAAAACCTTTGCTTTTAGCATCAGAAGATTCTCTTTACCGTGACGCTTATAAAGCTTTTACTAATTTAGGTATTTTATATTACAGAAAAGAAGAATATAAAAAAGCACAAACATCCCTACAAAAAGCAGTGCTAGAGCTACCACAAGGAGCTTGCGTTGCTCATTATTATTTAGGACACATCCAACTGTACGAGGGCAACCTAAGAGAAGCACAAAAAGAATATGACCAGGCTGCACAGAAATTTTGTGCTGGATTTGCGGAGGCACATTTGGCAATAGGAATGATGTATGAGAGAACACGAGAATATGATAAAGCTAGAAGAAAATTTTTAGAAATTAAACAAAATTTTGCAAACACTAAATATTCAGACCAGGCAATTGAGCAATTAAAATATTTGCCCTAAATACAATGAGCACACAGGACCAAAATCTAAGTTTGGGAGAGTTTTTAAGAGAAGCTAGAGAGAAACGGGGAATTACTTTAGAGCAAATTGCTGCTGCCACCAAAATTAATGTCAAATTGTTATATTACATTGAAAATGATCAGTACTCTGAACTTCCTGCTAAGCCATTTGTAAGAGGATTTGTCATTGCCTATGCCAGATTTATTGGTTTAGATCCTAAAGAAATTCTTACTAAATACAATGCTTATTTAAATGACAAGACGCAAGAAAGACCTACGCACGAAAAAGGACACCTAGGATATGCTTTTGAAAAAAAAGAAGGCGATCAAGGACGGAGATTTTTGTGGATGACAATGGGCAGCTTTGTTATTTTAGGTGCAGTTTTAATCTTAATCTTTAAACCTTCCTTTAAACATCACAAGAAATCAAATTTAGAAAAACTTAAAGTGATACAGATAAAAGCTTCTCCTGCACCTACACCATCAATGTCTCAGGTGATTTCTTCTGGTATAGTTACACCCTCGCCCGTAGCAACTCCAAGTCCAAGTCCAAGCCCAACTCCAAGTCCAAGCCATAGTCCAAGTCCTATGCCTTCGCTTAAGCCATCAGTCAGGCCAGATCCCTTGAATTCAGGAGCTGACTTAAACGTCGCTGATGTGAAGTATAAGATTATTTTTAAAGCACTTTCTGATATTTGGGTGAGATTTCGTGTTGATGAGAAACCAACAATGGTTTTTCCTATCCGAAAAGATCGTATTTTAGTTCTTAAAGCAAAGAAGCTTATTCTTTTTCAGGCTTCTGATCCGGCACACGTTAGTTTTAATCTAAATAACAAAGGGCATAAGACGCTTGATTTGGAAAAAAATACTGCACTATTTCATGATATAAAAACTCTAGTTGTTCCATTAGAACTATCTGAAACCATTAAGGAACCCTTCAAAGGAAGCGCCTTGCTGCCAAAAATACCGCCGCCACAACCTCGCACCGCTTCATCGCCACCCACCCAAAATCAATAAGTTATCCACACCAAATGTGCCACTTATCCACATTTAATAACTATTTGAAATTATTATATATTTATTCTTATAATCATATTTTTTTACTAATACTCAAAAAGTTATCCCCCAATAGAGTACAGTGGCGGTTTTATAAGGAATACGAGTTTAATCTGTCATTAAAATGTCAATACCATCAAGGCAAGCGGGGGATTACCAGAGAGAAGATCTATAGCTAGGCACTGCAAAGACAAGTAAAACAAGATTAGGAAGCATCATGCCAAGCATTGCATTTACGTGATAATCAAAAACAATAATAGTAGCGCCTGTTAGCGCTAACCAATAAACGAGAATAACAAAAAACGAGATAAGCGCAGCACTTGTTTTTACTGCTCTTGTTTTTATAGTGCCAAAACCAATACCTAAAAAAACAAAGATCATTGGGGCAATTCCAAGCGCAATTCTGCGCCACATCTCTGCAACATATTCTAAATGTATATAAGCGTCTTTTGGTGTGGTTTGAATAGTCTGAAGCAGTTCCTGGTATGGAATCATTTTGGTTTTAATTTCTGCCGTACCTCCACCTTCTTTTACCTCTAAAAAAAGCTGATACTCATGAAAATCAACTTTTTGATACGATTGCTCTTCAAGATTATTTCTATGAATATTGCCGGAAAATAATTTCAATAAAGCAGATGAACCAAGCTCCGTAGAAGGTTTGAGAGGTATAATTTCTCCTTCTCTGGCAATCACAACCACTGGTGTTTTTGATTCTCTGTCATCGTAGAGAAAAATATTCTTAAGGTGGTTGGTTTTGAAATCAAATTGCTCTGCAAAAATAAGCAAATCAAAAAAACCACTTGTAAAAGCTCCTGGCTGTATTAAACTCACTACTTTTGTATTGCTTACTCTTGTAAACGTAGATTTAAAGAGCCTCTCTCCTTTTGGAACAAGGTCCAAATTTAGTACCAAAACTGCTGCAGAAATAAAAAAGGCAAAAATAATAACTGGTAGCGTCATGCGAAAAACACTGATACCTGAAGCTTTTAATGCAACAAGCTCGCTATCGATAGATAAACGTCCAAAAGCAATTAAAATACTGACTAAAAAAGCAATAGGCAAAACTGAAGGCAAAAAGGAGAGAAGCATAAGAGAAGTCAATTTTCCTAAAAGCAATGCAGAAACACCATGAACAACGAAGAACTCAGTAAGGCGAATAAACTGAAACATCAGAAAAATGAAAAGAAAAAAAACCAACCCACCAATAAAAGGGCTGACGATTTCCATTAATAAATACAGATCAATAATTTTAGGTTTTAATTTATTTAAAATAAAAAACTCCATTTCATATTCTTAATAAGCATTTCTATTTATAAAGCCTTTCCATAGCGTTACAAACAAGATCTTGAAATCAAAAAAATAAGACCAATTCTTAATATAATACAGATCAAATTCAATTCTATTGCTCAGTGAGGTGTCCCCTCTCCAACCATTAATTTGTGCCCAACCTGTCATGCCGGCTTTTACTTTGTGGCGCAACATGTAGTGAGGTATATCTTTTCTGAACTTCTCAACAAAAACTGGACGTTCTGGCCTAGGTCCAACCAAGGACATTTCGCCTTTAAAAACGTTAAATAATTGCGGTAACTCATCCAAACTTGTTGTTCTGAAAAAAGAGCCAAACGCAGTTAGACGTTTGTCATTTTTTTTTGTTGACCAAGCAGCGGTTCCTTTTTCTTCATCAAAATTTGTAACCATAGTTCTAAATTTGATCATTTTAAAGAGCTTTCCGTCTAAGCCCATTCTTTTGCGGGTATAAAAAATATCTCCCCTTGAAGTTAATTTAATTATAAGTGCAATTGCCAACATGAGTGGAGTAAAAAGAATTATTAATAAACACGAAAGAACGAGGTCAGTAATTCTTTTTATAATGCCTCCCCAGCCTTCCAGAGGTGAATCGTTTAAGTTTACAAGTGGAAACCCCTCAAAATCTTCTACTTCACATCCCAAGGTGATATATTCATGAAGATCTGGAAGAAGTTTAATACTAACTGTCTCATTGTGAAGAAGTCTCAAGATTTGATCTAGTTCTTGAGTTTGTTTTCTAGGAAGTGCAATCAAAACTTCATCAATATTTTTTTCACTTATTATTCTCTGAATTTCTGTAAAATGACCCAAAACCGGCTTGCCTTTGATGTTTTTAATGTCAGACAATTCATGCGTCAGTACACCCACAAGCCTTATGCCTAGTTCTGGAAATTTTTCAATTTTTGCAATTACTGTCTCTAAAATAGGACCTTCTCCAACTCCTATTGCGTAGCGAAGGTTATAACCTTTTTTGCGCATTGTTCTTAAAAAATTTCGCAAAGCTAGCCTAAAAATAATAAGAAAAAATAAGCTAAATGTACCAAAATAGAACATAATAAGACGAGAATACTTGTATTCGCTAATCAAATAAGTAAGTACAATAAATAAGAGAAGTGCAATCATATGCGCTTTTATTAAGAGATAAACTTCGTGTGTTCTCCTTAGCATCCGGTGGGACTGGTAAACTCGCATGCTTGAAAAAACAATTACCCAAAGAAAAATTACAAGTGGGGTAAGTGTGGCATATGTCGAAAATGGGGGTAAGCTTTTTGGGGTATCAATTAAAGGAAAATAAAAACGTAGAAAATAAGCACATAGCCATGTTACACCTATAACGCAGGCGTCTACTAATCTAAAAATTCCACCTGCTATTTTATGATAACGCTTCAACATATTTCTTCTCTATGTTACACAAAAATCTTTAAACCAAGCTCAATACTAACTGTGATACTGATCTATCGTTTTTATTTCAAGATAAAGAGAAAAAAACAATTGTTTTAAATCAAAGTCTTTATGTGCATGTTATGGAAAAATTTAGGAAACTTCCTAATTTTCAACCAAAATCAGGAACTATGCAATTTTTAAGGTTTTCTTCACTTCGTAAAGACGTAGAAAATACATTATTTGTAGGTCTGGGAGTTCCTAACGATTTGACACACGAAAAGCTGAGACAAGCTGCTGGTAAAGCATATGCAAAATTAGTCAGTGAAAAAGTCAAAAATGTTTGCATATTAGTTGATGATTTCAAAAAAGTTATTAAACCCAAAAATTTACTAGTATTTTTAAGAGCTTTTGGTGAAGGTTTTATTTTAGCTTCATATGAATTTAAGAAATATAAAAAACCAGAAAATAAAGAACATGATCATAATAGTTTAGAAAATATTGTTTTTTTGTGTACTGATACTGGGTTAAAAAACCAGCTTGAAAAAGAACTAAGCGAAGTGCAGGCAATTGGTCAGGCTGTTAATTTGACAAGAGACTGGTCAAATGAACCATCTAATATTGGAACTCCTGAATTTTATGCAAATCAATCCAAGAAACTTGCGCAAAAATATGGATTAAAATGTCGTATATTGAATAAAAAAGATGCCCAAAAAGAAAATATGGGTCTTTTTTTAGGTGTAGGACAAGGAGCAGAAAAAGAAGGCTTCGTAGTTGTTCTAGAGTATGAACCCAAGGGAGTGAAAAAGCATAAAACCACTATTGCTTTTGTAGGTAAAGGAGTTACTTTTGATAGTGGCGGCATTTCTCTTAAGACTGCTCTCAAAATGGAAGAAATGAAACACGATATGACGGGAGCTGCTACGGTGATGGGCGCTACCGTACTTGCTTCGCTCTGGAAATCTCCAAATCACATAGTATCGATAATGGCTTTTACTGAGAACATGCCAGACGGAAAAGCAATACAGCCAGGAAATATTTTAGTCTCTCGCAGTGGCAAAACCGTAGAGGTGATCAATACCGATGCTGAAGGAAGGCTAATTTTAGGTGATGCTTTAGATTTTGCCCAGGATTTTAAACCTGATGTAATAATTGATGCAGCAACTTTAACGGGAGCTGTGTCAATAGCTTTGGGAAAACACTGTTGTGGCGTTTTAGGGAATGATAACGCTGTAATTTCACAGCTTCAAAAAGTAGGAGATAGCCAAGGTGAGAGAATTTGGCAGCTTCCACTTTATGATGAATATTTTGAAGATTTAAAGTCCAATGTAGCAGATATGAAAAATGCAACCAATGACTCTCAAGGAGGTACTATTAGAGCTGCTATTTTTTTGAAACAGTTTATCCGCAAAGGCACTCGCTGGGCACATTTAGATATTGCCTCAACAGCAACAGATTTATCTCATATTTCTTATTATCCGAAAAAAGGCTCTAGTGGTATTTATGTTAGAACGCTTGCAAAATTTGCTATGGAATTTAGAAAATAGGAGGTTTTTGTGTTTAAACAAATATTTCAAATAAAAAATGCTGAAAAATTTGAAGGCCAAACAGTAACCGCCCAAGGTTGGGTTTATCAATCCAGAAGTTCAGGAAAGATTAAGTTCCTAATTCTCCGGGATGGCACCGGACTCATGCAATGTGTGCTTTTTAAAGGCGAGTGCCAGGAAGCTGCTTTTTTAGATTTCGACAAAATCACACAAGAGTCTGCAGTCGAAGTGAGTGGTAAGATTAAGAAAGAACCCCGCTCTCCTGGTGGCTATGAAATGGGAGTTCAAACATTAAAAAT